>JBBQSR010000068.1:0-11465 GCA_038234855.1 Ktedonobacterales bacterium
GCCCGATACGAAGGAGAACCTGCATCATGACCCCCGAAGCGTTGCAACAGGCGCGCGATACCCTCACCCAACTGCGTGCCGAGCATCAAGCCCTGATCGATGATATGACCACGGGCGACAACCAAGTCACGGCCAGCGACCCCCAACACGAGGGCAATACCTCGGGCGACAGCGCCGACGACGCGGACGCGATGTTCGACGCCGAGATGACCTTTAGCCTGGCCGACAACGAGCGCGACATCGTCCGCCAGATCGACAACGCCCTGGCGCGAGTCGACGCGGGGTCGTATGGCATCTGCGAGGTCTGTGGCGAGCAGATCGAGCCAGAGCGGTTGCGCGTGCTGCCCTACGCGACGCTGTGCCTGAAAGACCAGCGCCAGCGCGAACAAGAGGCGGGCATCTGAGCGAATGGCCCCGCGCGCCACGATGTCACGCGACCACGTGCGAGAGACTCCCTGCCAGTCATGGTAGGGAGCATTTTGTTAGCGGAGCCGCGTCACTTCAGCATATCAGTGGGAAGCGCGACACCCAGATGCGCGAACAGAACGGTGAAGAGGTTCACCATGTTGTTTTCGACGCGCACGACCTCAGCATGCAGCGTCGCCAGCCCCTCGCGCATGTCGGCAAGCTGGCCGTCTACACGGGTAAAGCGGGCATCCACCTGAGCAAAACGGTCGTCCACCTGGCGGAAGTTCTCGCGCGTTTCTTCTTGGAAGGCGACCAAGCTGCCCCGCACGTCGCGCAGGTTCGTCGCCAAGATGTTTTCAATGGTCGGGTCCATCGTCGCTCCTTTTACCGCCATACTACACCCATTCCGCCAGCCAGGCAAGCTCGGTTTCGAGCACATACTGCAAAAGATAGACGCCGACCGGATTGAGCGCGAGCGAGCCGTCGACGACTGCGGCTAGCCCCCGCGTCACCAGGCTCTGCCACTGGGGATCGGGCAACGGCTTCTTGGCGGCGGTGCGCATGGCGACGAGCAAAAAGCGGGCTTTCTCGTCGTAGCTGAGTTCCTGCCAGGTCAGGGCGGGGTTCGCGATGGTCATCTCGCCGCCCATCGCCCCGATGGGCATGCCCTGTGTCGGCTGATCGCTGCTGTTCACCAACATGAAATGCTGCTCCTTCCATAGTACCAAAAAGAGAGCCGAGCGAGTTGGGCATCCACCAATCAGGAAGTGTCTCGCCCTACCCTCACACCGATTATGCCATGCACTCTGTAAAAAGTCAATGAGTACCAAAGTAGTGCTGAATGATGTCGCACCGCGCCACATAATAGCGCGTGCGTCATCGTGTTACAATGAAGGCACCACCAAACATTACAAGGGAAGTGCTGTCATGTCTGACTCAAAAGAGTACATCGGCAAGGTTGAGGCCATCGATCTGCTCCGCGCCGAATTTCATACCAGCCGCCACACCGTAGAAAAGAAGTGGAACGAACTCAAAGTGTTGGGATATGTCCACGAACTCCCTGACCCGCTAGATGGACGACGCCTCCGCATTCCCATCAACGACCTCGACATCATTCGCCGTGCGCTGCGTGGGGAGGCGGTGTGATACCCACGGCAGCCTGGGCACGGCAACAGTGGTGTGAACATGCTATGATACGGGTAGACAAGGCGCTGGCCGCTGTCCCACTCGTGCGCAACCGCCAGTGCCGACCCATCAGGTGCCCTCGCCATGCAGCGTGAGGGGACCCATCTCGAAGATCAACCACTCGCCACGGTACGACCGTCTCTTTGCCTCGCTGGGCAGCGAGATTCCCCAGGTGCATCCCCTGGTCAGAGGCAAACGGACACGGAGTACGGGCACATTGAACACCACAGGGGAAACGCATGCCAGCGCCGGGGACGGAGCAGATTGCCGATTATGTGCGACGCCAGGGATTGCTCTCTGCCGACAGCACGCCACAGGTCATTCAGACGAACCAGGGGTTCGATAGCAGCCTTTACGAAGTGACGACCCCCGGCGAGCCAGAGATGCTCGTCGTGAAATATTACGCGCCAACGCATGCCGATGCCGCGCGACGCGAGGCCGAGGGGCTGCGCGTCGGTGGCGCGGTGGGGCTGGCCCCCACGCTCATCACCTTTGATGAGGTGGGCGGCACGGTCGGCGGGCCATTGGTGCTCTATCGCTTGCCAGTGGGTACCCCCATCGGTGAGCGCCCCTTGACCGATGAGCAGACCAATGGCTGGCTCTTCTTGTTGCTGACGTTGCACCATCTCGATCCGGCGAAGGTCCAGCAGCAATCGACCATGAGTCCGGGCATCGAGCAGTGGTGGGAGCGCATCCAGCCGCTGTGGAACGAGGTGCGCGCGGCCTACACCGAGCCGATGTATGCGCCACTCATCAGCGCGCTCGAAAAGCTCCGCAGCCTGGTCGATGTCCACGTGAATGCCCACCGCGATCTGTGGCTGAACGTGCCGCGCCGCACCTGCCATGGCGATCCCTTGCCCATAAATGTCTTTAGCAACCAGGGACACTTAGTCCTGGTCGACTGGAGCGGCTTTGGCCTGGGCGACGTGGCGATGGAGATTGGCCGTGCCGCCGCCCTGGCCGCGCTGAACGAAGAGATCACCAGCGAACAGTACATCCGCATGATCACCAGCTATCTGAGCGGCACACGCGACCTGAAAGACCCGACGCTGGAACAGCGTCTGCAAGCCTACGCGTCGGTCTTCCCCTACAGCTTCACGCTCTTCATGCTGTCGTTCCTGGCGCGGCTGCAAAAGGACGGCCCCGAAACCACGCTGGTAGCCGACCCGGCGGAATATCGCGGACGTGGGCTGATGGCCGTGGCCCGCAGCCTGACCTGGATTCAAGATGCCCTGGGGGTCGAGGTCGCCGCGCCGCCCGACGTGCTGGCCCCCTTCGGCCTGACGACCATCGCGCGCGGGTAGGGGGAAATGGGGATGTTCGTCTTCGTCGGGCTGGGCAGCAATCAGGGCGACCGCACGGCGAACCTGCGGGCGGGCATCATGGGTTTTTGGCGTATCACAGGGGTGAATGACATATGGCAGTCACCCATTTACGAGTCCGCGCCGATGTATGTGACCGATCAGCCGACTTTCCTCAATATGGTCGTCGGGGGAGCGATCGCTGTCGATATGGAGGAATTGTTGCTGCGATTCAAGGAGATGGAGGCTGATGTGGGGCGCGACCTCAGCCCCCAGGCGATGCGCAACGGCCCCCGCCCGCTCGATATGGATATCTTGTTGGCATATGAAGGTCACTGGCCCCCTGGCACAGCGGATGTGCCCATCATCCACGCGACTCAAGAGTTGACCATTCCGCATCCACGGATGGCCGAGCGCGCCTTCGTCCTGTACCCGCTGCGTGACCTGGTACCCGACCTAGTGCATCCCACCCTGCATCGCACCATCGCCGAGTTGGCGGCGGATGTGCGGGGACAGGATGCGCGACGATGGGTAGACGAGGACCTTGGGTGAAAGCGAGTAAAATACGATGGATGCCGGAACGGTGACGATTCAGTTGGATGATGCGCTGCTGACGTTGCTAGCGCATGTGGGCTTCGAGCGATCACGCGACAAGCTGCCGTCGATGCTGCAACGCTTCCCCATCACCAGCATCAAGCTGTCACTGCACCCGCACGGCATCGAGGTACGCGGGCTGGGGCCGCTGAAGCCCGTGTTTCAGCCGACCCTTGACGCGGAGGGCCAGATCGCCCTCAAGGTGCAGGTCAACGCCTTTGATATCGGTTTCCTGGGCGACACGCTCAAAAAGCTGCTGAACGACCAGATCACCCAACTGCGCACGATGGTCGAGGCGCAAGGTCTGCAATTCCACCTGAGCGGTGTGCAGACGAAAGCGAACGAACTCATCATCACCGCACAGATCCAGCGGTGATGCGCGGCGATTGCCGCACCGCTTCCGCACGCCACCGCCTTTGCCCCAACGTCCATAATTGCCCATCTGGCGGCCTCTCAGCCACATGGGCCGCTGCTTTGCCGCGCTACAGAGACCCACGATGCAGCCGATATGGGAGAAGTGCAGGGGGATGGGTGCATCACGCCACCCGTCGCATCTCAGGCAGAGATGACCAGTCTCATGACCGCATTGATCAATTGCGTATATGCGAGCGCCGCCACCCATGATTTCACGACAGCGGACCTGACGGCACGGCTGGAACAGTCCCGCGCCAACAACCAACGGCAAGATGTCACGGGGATGTTGCTCTACACACCGGGCAGCTTTTTTCAGGTGCTAGAGGGCGATCCTGCCGCTGTCGCCGCGATCTTCGCGCGGGTCGCGAAGGACCCCCGGCACACGCGCATCACCGTGATCATCGAGGAACCCATCGCGCAGTGGACCTTTGGAGCGTGGTCGATGGGCGCGGCCACCATGACGGCGCAAGAACTGCGCGAGGTGAGCGGGACGAATGATTTCTTTGGCGACGCGAGCGTACTGCAACAGATGGGCAATGGGCGGGTCAAAAGACTTTAAGCGGCCTTTGCCAGCGGGCGTTGGCGTTCCCAACTGAGCGACCACGCGACACCCGCCGTGGTCGGGGGAGGCATCGGTTGAGCCGTTCATCCGTGACCCATGCGACGGCGGTGCTGCCAACACCCGCCCTGCCCGCGTATTCCCACGCGTTTCAGCCCATCGTTGACGCGACGACGGGCACGGTCTATTCCCATGAAGCGTTGCTGCACGGGCCGCACAATGAGTCCGCCGCTGCGACCTTCGCGCAGGTGCCCGCTGAATTGGCGCACCAGTTCGACCAAGAGATCCGTGCCAGCGCGGTGCGGCTGGCGGCGCGGTTGGGTCTGGATTGCCAGCTCAATGTCAATCTGCTGCCGTCGAGTCTGCTGCATTCAGCGGATGCCCTCGGCACCACCCTGGCCGCGCTCGCGGCCAGCCATCTGCCCGTCGACCGCATCATCTTAGAGATCACCGAGGGCGAGATGATCCAAGACCCCGTCGCATTCGCGCACCAACTCGGTGCCTGTCGTGGCATGGGGATGCAGATCGCCATCGACGACTTCGGCGCAGGGTACGCGGGGCTGAATCTGCTGGCCGATTTCCAGCCAGACCTCATCAAGCTGGATATGCAGCTCGTGCGGCACATCGAGAGCCGGGGGCCGCGCCAAGCGATCGTTCGTGCCATCGCGCAAGCCTGCCGCGATCTGGGCATCGAGATCATCGCCGAGGGTGTCGAGACACAGGCGGAATATGCCTGGTTCCGCGAAGAGGGCATCCAACTCTTTCAGGGACATTATCTCGCCCGGCCAGCCTTCGCGGCATTGATAACAGGCCCATTTCCCACGTGACGCGGGGTGAGCTGCCGCCATATCGCGGACGTGCCCACTAACCAGCGGCGACCAGCACGTCGATGGGAAAGGTGCCAACGGGCATCTGGCCGACGACCTGGAGCGTGTGCTGGTCGATGACGCTGACGCTGTTTGACCCCTCATTGGCGACGAAGAGCCAGCGGCCATCAGGGCTGGCCGCCACCCCATGTGGCCCACTGCCCGTGGTGATGGTGGCGCGCGGCTGCATCGTGGTCGCATCGATGACGGTGACGGTGCCGCCGCGATTGTTCGCCACCAGCACCTCATTCGCGCCGGGCACCCACTGCACCAACGCGGGACGCGCACCCACCGCAGCCGTGCCGCTCAGTTGCCAGGTCGTCGTGTCAAAGGCGACGAGATGATCGAACGTTTCATCGCTGAAATAGCCGTGCCTGCCGTCGGGTGCCAGGGCCAGGCCATAGGGCGCGGCACCGCCGGTCAACAAGAGCCGATGCGTCACCTGGCGCGTCGCCGTGTCGATGCCGAGCACCACCCCACCGCTGACGCACGCGACATACAGCGTCTGGCCATCGGGCGAGATGGCGATGCCATGCGGTTCGCTCGATGTTGTGATGACGCCGATCTGCCGGTAGGTGTGGGTATCGACCAACGTCACCTGCGCGGCCCCAAAGTCGCTGATATACGCTGTGCCGCCATCTGGGCTAAAGACGGCATGGACGGGCGCGGGACCAGCGGGAGCCGTCGCCACGACGCGCCGCGTCTGTCGGTCGATGACCCAGGCATCATAGCCCCCCGAGTTCAGCACCCACAGGTAGCGGCCCCCTGGCTGCGCGGCGAGGCCATGCGGCCCGCCCCCCATCACCAGGGTCGTTTGCCCCAACAGCGCCACCGAACCAGCCTGGAAATTCGTCACGGCGATGGCATAGCCCTTGAGGAAGTCGGGCAGGGCATACGCGGGCGCGGTGCCGACCGTCGCCGTGGCCGCTGCGGGCAGGGTGGTCGCCGCCGTCGGCCAACGCAACAAGATCACCAAGCCGAGCGCCAGCATACCCACCCCCACGCCGTACCAGCGTAAGCGCCCGCTTGACTTCCCCCACATTTGCATGCTGTCGTTCCTCCTGCATATTCCCTCGCCATTATCCCTGACGCCACAACATCTGGCAAGGTTCCTCGTATCTCCGCGCTTACGGCTTCTTTGCATTTTGTGGGCGACATCAAACACAACAGATGAATAGCGAGATCTCATCCCTGGTCATCTTCACTGTTGTATCCCTTGGCTATAAGAATATATGATAGTGAGGTACTCCTATGCAGTGGCGACCACGGCGGCGCTGACGCTATAATGAAGAGGTACGCACAAGTGCTAATGGTCGGGGCACCGCCCCGTAGAGGATATCTCCCCCATGACGATCATTCCCTTCGCCTTCTATCTGGTCATGATAGAGCTAGCGGTCGGTGCCTTCCTGACGATGTACGCGCTGGATGTGCGCAACGATTCCGCCATCAACTTCTTTCGCACCCAGGGGTTCATCTACTTCTTTCTGTTTTCGGTGCTGGCGTGGGCGACCCAGAATGGCTTCGCGACCCCGCACCAATTGCAGCTCGACGGCTTCAAGCTGGACTATAGCTGGCTGAATCGTCAGCCGCCGCTCCTCGGCTGGTTCCTCATCGCGCAGATTCCCTATAATGTCGCGCTGTGGTTCAATACGCGCATCGGGCGGTTGGTTTTTGGGGGCATCGCGGCGGCGCTGGGGCTGGCAACCCTCTTCGTGGATGGCATGGGCATGCGCATCATCGCCGATGCCTGGGGCGGCGGATTTTTCACCGTGACGGCGTTCCTGCTGGGGGCGCTGGCGCTCGGCGGCGTCAGCACGGCGATGTTGCTGGGCCACTGGTACCTCAACACCCCCACCGCCAGCGGCAAGCCCCTGGAATTCGCCACGTGGCTGACGATCGGCGGCATCGCCCTGCAAGTGGTCTGCGGGCTGCTCAGCGGTCCCACGACCTACAACCATCCCGCGAACACCACCACGGCACAGGCCGCCCCCATCACGGCGGTGGCGCTGACCGCGCATCAGGCAGCCAAACCAGCCAACACGCGCGCCGTCCTGCAAACGCCCATCCCTGGCGCGACCCCTGGCCCCACGGCGACGCCGACGCGTCCAAAGCCATCGGTGCCAGCGGGCGTCACCTTCCCCACGCCCGTGCTGGTGCTGCTGCAATACATCTTGGGTCTGGGGGTGCCGCTGGGGCTGAGCATTTTGGCGCTGCGGCTGGAACGCGACCGCTCGTTTCAGTCAGCGACGGGCATGTTATATATCGCGGTGGTCTTCACCTTTTTCGGCGAGATCCTGGCGCGCGGCCTCTTCCTGCGTCCGTTGGCCTGACGTCCCGCGCTTGACCGTGGGCGTACAATGGGGAAGCGTTCACCGCTATCCACATCCCGCACCGCAGCGCTCTTGAAGGGTTTTTCCGCTCATGGACCAGACCAATGCGCAATCGCAACGCGACTTCGCCCCCCGGCAGCCCGGTTCGCGGGCCGAGGCCGCCGCCAACGATCTGCCCGCCTTGCAGAGCGTCTTTCAGCGGGTGCTCACGCGCAAGCCGACCCACGCACCCTTCGCGGGCAAGCGGCTGAGCCGCGACGAGGTCCAGCGGATCGTCTCGGTCGCCCTGGAAACGGGCGCGACGAAGGGCGTGGATCTGCGCGGGACCGACCTGCGCGGCCTCGACCTGTCGCATCTGAACCTGGAAAACGCGATCCTCAGCGACGACGACCCCCTCGCCACGGATGCGGAGCGACGCGCGGGCGCGGCCCAACTGGACGGGGCGAATCTCGCGGGGGCCAGCCTGGCGGGCGCGACGGCGCTGAACGTGTCGCTGGCGGGGGTAAACCTACGCGCGGCGACCCTGCGCGGCGCGAACCTGCTGGGGGCCGACCTGACGGGCGCGTACCTCACCGAGGCCGATCTGACGGCGACGCGGCTGACCGAGGCGAACCTGACCGACACCCAGTGCGCCCATGCGCGCTTCGATGATGCCGTGCTGGTCGGCGCGAAACTGCTGCGGGCCAATCTGGCGGGTGCGCACTTCGAGGGGACGGACCTGGGGCTGGCACAGATGACCGGGGCCGATCTCCGGCAAGCCTACTGCGACGAACACACCTACCTGGGCGGCGCGCTGCTGCAAGGGGCGCTGCTCGACGGCCTGCGGCTGCGCGGCACCGACCTGACCGTGGTCGACTGGGAGGCCGTCCGCACCTTTGGCGAGGAGGCCGATGCGGGCGGCGCACCGCTGCCCGCGAAGCCGGGCGGCTTTCGCCTGACCGCGCGGGTCTATCGCCGCATCGGCCTGGCCCTGCGCGCCCAAGGGATGAGCACCGAGGGCAACCGCTTCACCGCGCGGGCACGCCTGATGGAGGAGCGCGCGCTCTGGCACGAGGTCGTGCTACGTTGGCAAGCGCGCCGCGCCATCCCCGCGTTGACCGCGCTGAGCCGCTGGGGCGGCGGTGCTGTGCAGGGCATCAGCACAGGCTATGGTGAGCATCCCGCGCGCGCGGTCGCCTGGGGATTGGCGACGTTAGCGCTTTTCGCCGCGCTCTTCATGGTGGTCGTGCCAGGGCACCCGAGCGTAGGGACGGCCCTGCTGACGAGCGGCGGCGCGCTGCTGGGGCGCGGCTACGTCACCGTGCCACAGCTTTTGCTCGCACCGGGCTGGTCCGCCGCGCTGGCCCTGGTAGAATCCGCCATCGGCACGACACTGGAATTGCTCTTCGTCCTGGCCCTCGCCCGCAAGACGCTGGGCTGACACGAAACGCATTGCGCGCTGAGCAACCAACGACACGAGCCAACAGCAGGAGGCCCCCATGGCGAAACGTCGTCTCTACTTCGTGCGTCACGGACAGTACCAGCCACAGCCAGCCCCCGATGATGAGCCGCCTGATGGCCCACTGACCGCCATGGGCCAAGAGCAAGCGCGCATCACCGCGCGGCGGCTGCGCGAATTTCCCATTAGTGTCATCCACTACAGCCCCCTGCAACGCGCGACCGAAACGGCACACATCATCGCCGAGCAGTTCCCCGGCATCCTCATGCAGCCGTCCGACCTGTTGCGCGAGTGCATCCCGACCGTGCCGTCAGCCCACCAGGGACTCTTCGCGCAGATTCCCGCCGACGTCATCGCACAGGGCGGCCCGCAAGCGCGCCAAGCATTTGCGACCTTTTGCACGCCACTGCCCGCAGATGCAGCGGAGGACCAGCATGAGATCCTCGTTTCCAGCGGCAACTTGATCAAATATCTCGCCTGCCGCACCCTGGGCGCGCCAGAAGATGCCTGGCTACAAGCCGACATCCAACATTGCGGCGTGACGGAGATCGTCGTGGGACCACCCTATCACCTGCTGTTGCTGCGCCTCAACGATGGCGGGCACCTCCCCGCCGCGCTACGGACCTATTAGCCGCGCGATTGCCCCCCATGCGACATGAAACGAAACGATGCCCCTACTCCATACGTGCTGAAGCAGGGGCATCGTTGAGTCAGTGGCGCTATTCGGCTTTGTCTTTCTTGTCGGCGCGGGTGGTCGAGCCGCCCTTGCGACCGATCTGCGAATAGAAATCCGAGCCATATTTGCGCTTGGTGGTTTCGCCGCCGCGCCGCCCGATCTGGGCATAGAACTCGGGACCGCGCCGCTCCTTCACGGTTTGGCCGCCACGCTTGCCGATCTGGGCAAAGAAATCGACGCCATACTTGTCACGGACGGCTTGGCCGCCATGCTTAGCAGGCTCGGCAACGGGGGTTGCGGGTGCGGCGGGTGCCGCGACGGGCGGAGGGGTGCTCTTGGCAGGGGCTTTCGCCGCTGCGGTCGTCGTGGAAGGTTTCTTAGTCGCCATAGGAATGGCTCCTTTCACAAAGTGCGGTGTTCTGACTATTTGCAAGTGAAATAGATCACCGAACACCCGTTTGTTTCCTTACAGTATACGGCCTCTTGATTACGATTCCAATTACAACCAAGCGATCTCGGGGCGAAGTTTCGGAGATTTTTGGCGAAAGTGTCCCATTTTCGCCCCTTCGCGTGTTACGTGCCTATCTTCTTGGATTCATCAGAGGTCGCTTCCCCTCGGACGTTTTTTTGCATCGTGCATCCCTGCCCTGGCTTTCGTCTTTTCCTAACCCTCACTATTGATAACGGAACTCACCTATGGTACAGTAATAAAAGACAGTAATTGAACATACAATCTATGCGCGTGATAGACTCTACACAAGGCTACACCGATATTCTGGTCTCAGAATCCATCACCGAAGGATGTCACTCAGCTCAGGAAGCAGCTCCCATTGCTCATGTACGCTCAGAGCGTACATGAGCAACGACCCTCGGAGGATGCAAGTAATGGACGAAGAAACCAAGCAATACAACGACTACGCCCGCCGCATCACCGCAGGACAACACGAACCGATTCCAGGGGTACAGCTCACACTTTTGGAGAACTATTCCATCCGGCGTACCTGGCAAGACGGTGAATGATGGTATAGCTGTGTCGATTGCATGGTGCCATTAAGCGGCACCGACCGACCCCGTAAATACTGGACTGACCTGAAAAAGAAGATGCTCTATGAGGAAGACTTAGACGTGTCCGCTATAATCGGACACGTGAGAAAGCTGCCTGATTCCCGTGGTCGTATGCAGCCAACCGACACAGCTAATGCAGAGGGCTTACTTCGCATTGTTCAGAGCATCATGTCACCTAAGGCCGCTCCATTCAAGGCGTGGCTGGCACGCGTTGGCGCGATGGTCATGGACGATTCACAGGAACACACTGAGCGCGTCTCTCACCGCACCCGCCTCTACTATTTCGACCGCGAACTCCACGCCGCCGCCGCCGCGCATGGCATCGCGTCACCACACGAGCATGCGGCCCTGGATGATGCGAATTGGGCGGGCTTGTACCTGGTCACGGGGGAAATCGACCTCATCCGCACGCACCGTCGGGGGCGGCTGCCCGGTGATCTAGAGACCACGATGGGCAGCACGGAATTAGCGGCGAATATGTTTCAACGCGCCATGACAAAAGACATGATCGCCAATCAAGACCTCGCAGGGATAGGTCCGATTGCCCGCGCCGCCAAAGATGCGGGGCACGCGGTACGAGATGCCCTCGCCCAAACCGGCAATGTGATGCCCGAAGAGATGCCGCAATA
>JBBQSR010000069.1:0-11465 GCA_038234855.1 Ktedonobacterales bacterium
GGCCGCACGATCTTGCTGGTGGAGCAAAACGTGAAGACAGGCCTCGGCGCTGCCACCCACGGCGTCGTGATGGAAAGCGGCAGGGTGCGCCTGACGGGCCCCAACATGGAGATTTTACACCATCCTGAGATCGGCCACCTCTACCTCGGCGGCGTCCTAGAGGGCGCACCGCAGCGATAAGGATCGGACCCGAGCGAACACGAAAACCACGAAATCCCACCAAGGACACGAAATTTTCCGAGAAGGGATCGCCGCTGCATGACCGTCGAAGATCGCGTCACTATCGCCATCGACAACTGGGCACCACGTTTCATCGCCAATGGGGTCGATAGCAACGACTTGCAAACCCTCACCCGCAGCATTCAGTCATGGGAGGATTGGTCGCCGACGTGGTCGGCGCTGGCCGCCCAGCACGAGGCGATGGGCACCGAGGCCGAGGCGCAGCGCAACTACGAATCCGCCGGGGAACACTACTTGCGCGCGGCCATCCTCTATCACTTTGGCAAGTTTATGGTGGTCAAGTTCCCCGAGCAGTTGCGCCAGGGGCATGAAAACACCGTGCGGGTCTATCAGCACGGCTTGCCCTATTTCGACTATATCAACGAGCGTGTCGAGATCCCCTATGAAAATGGGCGGGTCATCGCGGGCATCTTGCGCCGCCCGTGGCACACGCCGCGCCCGCCGGTCGTCATCCTCTCGCCGGGCCTCGACTCGGTGAAGGAAGAGCTGCACGCCTATGGCAACGATCTGTTGCGGCGTGGCCTGGCGACGCTGGCCATCGACGGCCCCGGCCAGGGTGAGGCGGAATTCGATCTGGCCCTGCGCCCCGACTATGAGGTGCCGATCCACTATGTCATCGATTACCTAGAGACGCGGCCAGAGGTCGACGCGGGGCGTGTGGGCATGATGGGCGTCAGCGTCGGGGGCTTTTTCGCCGCGCGTGCCGCCGCCGTGGAAAAACGGCTGCGCGCCGCCGTGATGCTGGCCTCGGCGTATGATCTGTCGCAGCACTTCGACCGCTATCCGCTGCTGACGCAAGAGGCGTTCGTCCACCGCACCAAGGCGGGCAGCGAAGCAGGCGCGCGTGAGCGTTTGCGCGACTTTACCCTGGCGGGCTACACGCAGCACATCGACATCCCGTTGCTGATCATCTTTGGCCGCAAAGATCGCCTCTTTCCCCCCGAGGATTCCGAGCGCGTCGCCGCCGAGGTCAAGGGATCGGAATTGTGGATGTTTGACGATGGCAACCACGTGCTGAATAACATCCCCTACAAATATCGCCCGCAGCAGGCCGACTGGCTCCGTCAGCAGTTGCTGGCGAAATAGGCTGACTTGCGCGGTGCGGGAACGGGCGGGCGATTTCGCTCGCCCGTTCCATTTTCATTCCCGGTTCGCCGAGGCTCACCCTTGGCCTCGATGCGGCGCAGCATTGGTCGCGCATCAAAAAAGTCACACCTGCCCTCTTGAATTTCATGGATTTCATGGTATACTAGCAGCGTATTCATGAAATTGCGGCTGGGAGGTGGCTGTGCCCGACTCGTCAGTGACCCTTCGCGACATCGCTCAGCATTCGGGCGTCTCCATTGGCACCGTGTCGCGTGTCCTCAACCAGCATGGCGATGTCAACGCGGCCCTTCGTGAGCGGGTGCTCGCGGCGGCGGCGGACCTGCACTATGTGGGGCCAGCGGGTCAGGGCGGGGCACACGACGCGCCGCGCCCCCTCAAGCGCGTCGCGTTTCTGCTGGCGCTCACCTCGGCGGTCGACAGCGCGACAGCGGTCGGCCCCTTTTGGGCGGATATCTTGCATGGGGTCGAGGGCGGTGCCCGCGCCGCCGACTGCCAGATCACCTTTCGCATCGTCGCGCCGGGGGAAGATGGCGCGGCCCTCGCCCGCGCCCTGCACGAGTCGCGCAGTGGCGGCGTGCTGCTGGTGGGCGCGGCCTCCGCGTCGCTGGTGGCGGCGCTACACCATCTGGCGTTACCGTTGGTGTTGGTCGATCATCGCCTGCCTGGCGAGCCGCTCGATGCCGTCCTCGCGGACGACTTTGGGGGTATGGCGCTAGCCGTGCGGCATCTGCTGGCGCGCGGGCATCAGCGCATCGCCTTTCTTGGTGGCACCGACGACGCCGCTTCCGCATCCGAGCAGTTCTATACCGTCGATCAACGGTTGGCGGCCTATCGCAATACCGTGTTGTCGGCGGGGCTGGCGCTCGACCCCGCGCTGCACGTGCCCTGCGCGCCCAACGCTACGGGGGGCGAGGCAGCCTGTCGCGCCCTGCTTGCGGGTGGCCGCCCCTTCACCGCCATCGTCTGCGCGAACGACAAGACCGCCATCGGCGCGCTCAAGGCGTTGCATGCCGCTGGCTTGCGCGTCCCCGAGGATGTCTCCCTGATGGGCTTCGATGACGGCGAATTGGCGGCGCACACCATCCCCGCGCTGACGACGGTGCGGGTCGATGCCGTCGCGCTGGGGGCGACGGCGTTGCGCGTGCTGCTCGCGCGTGCCAGCGCGACCGCTCCCGTCCCCGCGACGACCACGCTGGGCGTGACCTTGACCGAGCGCGCATCGGTGCGCGACCTCACCCATTGAGAGGAATCAAGCAAACCATGAGTGTCCAGCCTCGCCTGAATCGACTTTTCGCCGCCGATGGCACATGCTTCGATGTCGCCATCGACCACGGTTTCTTCAATGAATATAGCTTCCTGGCGGGCATCGAGGATATCGCTGGTGCCGTGCGCACCATCATCGATGCCGCGCCAGATGCCATCCAGCTCACCATCGGCCAGGCGCGCCACCTGCAAGCGCAGCCAGGCAGCAAGCCCGCGCTGGTGCTGCGCACCGACGTGGCGAATGTCTATGGCTCGGCCCTACCCCGCACGCTTTTCAGCCAGCTCATCGCCGACCCCGTCGAGCAAGCCCTGCGCCTGGATGCCGCCTGTGTCGTCGTTAACCTGCTGCTGCTGCCCGACCAGCCGGAACTGCACCACGCCTGCGTCGCCAACATCGCCGCCCTCAAACCGCTCTGCGAAAGCTACGGCATGCCCCTGATGATCGAGCCGCTGGTGATGCAACCCAACGAGCGCGCGGGCGGCTACTTGGTCGATGGCGACATCACCAAGATCTTGCCGCTTGTGCGCCAGGCCGTCGAACTGGGGGCAGATATCATCAAGGCCGACCCCACCGATGACCCCGCCGAGTACCACCGCGTGATCGGGGTCGCCGGGGGCGTCCCAGTGCTGGTGCGCGGCGGCGGACGGGCACCGGACGGCGAGATCCTCTCGCGCACCGCCGAGGTGATGGCGCAAGGCGCGGCGGGCATCGTCTATGGTCGCAATGTCGTCCAGCACGCCACCCCGCGCGGCATGACCCGTGCCCTGATGAGCATCGTCCATGATAAGGCCACGCCTGAGCATGCCGCGAAATTCCTGGAGGAGGCGTAACCGATGCGCGAGATCCGCTTCGGCGTCATCGGCGCGGGGCTGATGGGCCGTGAATTCGCCAGCGCGGCGACGCGCTGGGCACACCTGCTGGACCAAGATGTGCAGCCGCGCATCGTCGCTGTCTGCGACGCGAACCCCGCGACGCATGCCTGGTTCGCCGCGACCATCCCAGGGGTGCGCTTCTCGACCGATTACCAGGAATTGCTGGCCGACCCTGAGGTCGAGGCGGTCTATTGCGCCGTGCCGCACAATCTACATCAGCAGTTGTACCTCGACATCCTGCGCGCGGGGAAGCACCTGCTCGGCGAAAAGCCCTTCGGCATCGACCATCCGGCCTTCGACGCGATCCAGGCTGAGATCGACCAGCACCCCGACCTGCTGGTGCGCTGCTCGTCGGAATATCCCTATTTCCCTGGCGCGATGTTGCTGTACCAGTGGGTGCGCGAGGGGCGCTTTGGCCGCGTCTTCGAAGTAGAGGGGGGCTATTGGCATTGCAGCGACCTGAACCCGAATAAGCCGATCAACTGGAAGCGCCGCATCGCCACCAACGGCGAATATGGCTGCATGGGCGATCTGGGGATGCATGGGCTGCACCTGCCGCTGCGCCTGGGCTGGCGTCCGTCGCTGGTGCGCGCGCAACTGAGCAAGATCGTCACCGAGCGGCCCGATGGCAAGGGCAACATGGTCCCCTGCGAGACGTGGGACAACGCCATCCTCGCGTGCGACGTGTCTGCACCAGAGGGCGACTTCCCCATGACCATTTCGACCAAGCGCATCGCGCCGGGGCATCAGAGCAGTATGTTCTTCCGGGTCTACGGCACGACCTGTTCGGCGGAGTTCACCACGAAGTATCCCAAGCAGATCCGCTACCTGCCCTACACCCCCGGCGGCGAGCAGGCGTGGCGCGAGGTCGACGTGCCCTTCAAGCCGGTGTACCCGACCATCACGGGCGAGATCTTCGAGTTCGGCTTCACCGACGCCATCTTGCAGATGTGGGCGGCGTTTTGCGACGAACTGGCGCATGGGCGCGATGGCATGCGCCAGCCGTTCTACTGCGTCACACCGGAGGAGGCGGGCACCTGCCACGACCTTTTCACCGCCGCGCTGCACTCGCACGCGACGGCGGGCACCGCGCGGCTCTAGCGCCGCGCCCAGCATAGGAGGCGCGCCATGTTCGACGGAGAAGTGGTCGTCGCGGGGCATATCTGCCTGGATGTCATTCCCGTGTTTCCGCCGGAGGGCGGCGGGGCGGTGCAGCCAGGGACGCTGGTGCGCGTCGGTCCGGCGCGCTTCGCCCCCGGCGGCGCGGTGGCGAATGTCGGCATGGCGCTCAGTCGACTGGGTTGCCCGCCGCGCCTGGTCGGCAAGGTCGGCGCGGATCAGTTCGGCGCGACCCTGCTGGACCTGCTGCGCGCCCAAGATGCCCGGTTGGCGGATGGCATGGCGGTGCTGCCGGGCGAGACGACCTCGTATAGCGTGGTCATCAATCCGCCGGGCATCGACCGGACCTTCCTGCATTGCCCCGGCGCGAATGATACCTTTGGCGCGGCGGAGTTGGCCGATCTGGATTGGGCGGGGGTGCGGTTGCTGCACTTCGGCTATCCGCCGCTGATGGCGCGCATCGCGGCGGACGACGGCGCGGAATTGGTCGCCCTGTTGGCCGCCGCCCGCGCGCACGGCGTCACCACCGTGCTGGATATGGCGTGGCCCGACCCCGCCAGCGCGCTGGGGCGACTGGACTGGGGCACGCTGCTGCGGCACTGTCTGCCGCAGGTCGATTGTTTCATGCCCAGCATCGAGGAGGTGCGCTTCATGCTCGGTGGGGCGCGCGACGCGGCACCCTGGACGGTCGCGGAGGTTGATGCCCTGGCCGAGCGATGCTTGGCGTTCGGGGTCGCTGTGGTCGCGATCAAGCTCGGCGACCAGGGGCTGTATCTGCGGACGACCACGGACGCGGCGCGCTTGGCGGCGGCGGGCGAGGCCCTCGCGGCGGCGAATGATTGGCGGGGGCGACACCTGTGGGCACCGTGCTTCGCGGCGACCGTCGCGGGCACCACGGGTGCGGGGGATGCCACCATCGCGGGTTTCATCATGGGGATGCTGGCTGGGGTGGACCCCACGACGGCGCTGACGGGCGCGGTGGCCGTCGGCGCTTGCAGCGTGGCGGCGACGGATGCCAGCAGCGGCATCCCCGCGTGGGGCGCGGTGCAGGCCCGCATCCGCGCCGGATGGGAACGGCTGCCCCTGCGCGCGACGCCCCCGCATTGGCAATGGCACGCGGCACCGGGCATCTGGTGCGGCCCACACGACCACGAGGAGGACCACTCATGATCACACGCGCGGAAGCCAACGCGGCGCAATCCCATGCCGCGACCCTGCTGACCACGGTCGGCATCGTCCTCACCCCCGCCGAGCGCGACGGCATCGAGATCGCCGACTTTGGCCTGGGCGAATTGGCGATCACCGGCCTGGAGATCTTCACCTATATCAACACCGATCGCTATTGCGCGAAAGAACTGGTGCTCTTTCCACGCCAAACCTGCCCCGAGCATCGCCATCCCCCCGTCGGGGCGGAGCGCGGCAAGGAAGAGACGTTTCGTTGCCGCTGGGGCCAGGTCTGGCTCTATGTCGAGGGTGAGCCAACCGCGAGCATCGCCGCGCAGGTGCCAGCGGGCGGCGAGCACGCCTACACCGTCTGGCACCAGATCACGCTGTTGCCGGGTGAGCAATACACCATCCCGCCGGATACGAAGCATTGGTTCCAGGCGGGCGACGCAGGCGCGGTCGTCTCGGAGTTTTCTAGCACCAGCCGCGACGAATTCGATATCTTCACCGATCCGCGCATCCGCCGCCTGCCCGAGATCGCGGGGGCGTGAGGGCGGGGCGGACTGCTAGCGTTTGGCCCAACACCGCCACTGTCAAGAGCAATGCCCCGATAACCAACCGTCGATCTTGCGAAAGGAGTAGCTGCCATGGCTGACCTCGCCCTCACCCCCACGGAGCAAACCTTGCTGGATGCGCTCGCGGCGCGCCTGGGGGAACGGCTCGACCGCAACCCCTACGTCATCGCCGCCCATGGGCACGATGCCAATGAGACAGCGGGCACCGCGCCGCTGGCGGTCGTCTTTGCCGAATCGGTCGCGGATGTGCAGGTGACGCTGGCCCAGGCGGCGGAGGCGCGGATTCCGGTCATCGCCTTTGGGGCGGGCACCAGCTTCGAGGGGCACGTCGTTCCGCAGGGTCCGGCCATCAGCCTGGATCTGTCACGGATGCGGCGCGTCGTGCGGCTCGCCCCAGAGGATTTCCTGGTCGAGGTCGAGCCGGGGCTGACGCGGCTGGCGCTGAATGCCGCGCTGCGCCACACGGGCCTCTTCTTTCCGGTGGACCCTGGCGCGGATGCCAGCCTGGGCGGGATGGCCGCGACCAACGCCAGCGGCACCACGACCGTGGCGTATGGCGGCATGCACCACAACGTGCTGGCGCTGGAGGTCGTCTTGGCGAATGGGCAGGTGCTCACGCTCGGGCGCGCGGTCCGCAAGTCGAGCAGCGGCTATGACCTGAAAGACCTCTTCATCGGGTCGGGGGGCACATTAGGCATCATCACCAAACTGACGCTGCGGCTGCATCCCGTGCCCGAGCATGTGCACACCCTGCGCGTCGTCTTCACGGACGTCGCCGAGGTGGCACAGGCCGCCTATGCCATCATGGCGAATGCCCTGCCCGTCGCGCGGCTGGAACTGCTAGATGGTGCGAGTCTGCGGGCGGTCAATCGCAGCCTGGGCCGCGACTACCCCGAACAGCCGACCCTACTGATCGAGTTTCACGCCGCCACCGCCGAGGCGATGGCCGCCGAAACCGCCCTCGCTCATGAGATCGTCACGTCTCATGGTGCCCGCACCGTCGAGGTCGCGCGTACCCGCGACGAGAACGAACAGATCTGGGAGGCCCGCCACAAAACGTATTGGGCGATGGTGAGTCAATTCCCCGGCTGCCAGTACACCATCACCGATACGGCGGTGCCCCTGAGCCAACTGGTCGGCCTCGTCGGCTTCGCCCAGGACCTGCTACGCGAGATGCGGCTCGACGGCGGCATCCTGGGGCATGTCGGTGATGGCAACATCCACGTCCTCCTCGCGACGCCGCCCGACGCCCCACAGGCGGCCCATGACTATTCAGCGCGCCTGGTGGCCTATGCGCTGAGCGTCGGCGGCACCGCGAGCGGTGAGCATGGCATCGGGGTGGTGAAGCGCCGCTTCCTGCGCCAGGAACATGGCGACGCCCTGGACTGGATGGCGGCGATCAAAGGCGTCTTTGATCCGCACAATCTGCTCAACCCCGGCAAAGATATCATCGCCGATGACGCGGCGATATCTGATCCCCACGCGGAATGATCCCGCGACTCCTGTAGTGTCATGCCTGGTTGCTGTGACATCGCAAGGTTGTCGCGGTATAGTATGGTAAAGCGTCCGACACGCGCAAGCGCCTGAGAGCGGCACGAAGCCATGCGTCGACACACGACCAAGGGCGTTTCAGCATCAATGAAGAGGTGGTCGCATGTTTCGTTTAGATGGCAGGGTCGCGTTGGTGACGGGGGCTGGCTCGGGCATCGGCGAGGCCATTGCCCAGGTCTTCGCCGCGCAGGGGGCCTTCGTCGTGGTGGCGGACATCCAGCCCCAGGCGGCGGAGGAGGTGGCGGCACGAGCACGCGCGACGGGTGCCCAGGCCGAGGCCATCGCGCTGGATGTCGCCGACGAGGCGCAGGTCGTGGCCGCCTTCGCCGAGGCGCAGACGCGCCATGGGCGGCTCGATGTCGTCGTCAACAACGCGGGCGTGAGTCATGTCGGCAACATCTTGGAAACCAGCGTGGATGACTGGGAGCGCGTCATGCGCGTCAACGCGCGGGGCGTCTTCCTGTGTACCCGCGAGGCGGTGCGCGCGATGCTGGTGCAGCAGCCGACGGGCGGCAGCATCATCAACATGGCCTCGGTGGCGGGGCAGATCGCGGTGGACCGACGGTTGCCCTATGGCGCGAGCAAGGGCGCGGTGCTTTCCATCACGCGCAGCGTCGCCAGCGACTACGCCACGACGGGCATCCGCTGCAACGCGCTGTGCCCTGGCACGGTGCACACCCCCTTCGTGGAAGGCTTTTTGGCGCGCAACTACGCCGACACCGCCGACGCGGAGCGCGCCAAGCTGCATGCCCGTCAGCCCATTGGCCGCATGGGCGAGCCCAACGAGATCGTCGCCGCCGCGCTCTACCTCGCCTCGGATGAAGCGGCATTCGTCACCGGCTCGGCCTTCGTCATCGATGGCGGCTGGACCGCCCGCTAGTCTCATTCGCGCGAAAGGAGCTGCTGGCGGCGACCGTCGCTGGCACCACGATATGACGAATCCTTCCCTGGCGCTGCGTCCCCTGGGCACGACGGGTCTGCACGTGCCCGCGCTCTGCATCGGGTGCGCGGAACTGGGCAACATGCCCGACACCTTTGCCTATGCCGTCAGTGAAGAGCAAGCATTGGCGACGATCCGGGCCATCTTGACGGGACCGATCCCCTTCATCGATACGGCGGCGTCTTATGGCGACGGCGAGAGCGAGCGGCGCATCGGCCTGGGGCTGCGCGAAATAGGCGGCATTCCCCCCGGCTTCGTGGTGGCGACCAAGGCCGACCGCGACCAGACTACCCAGGAATTTAGCGGCGCGCAGATGCGCCGCAGCGTCGAACGCAGTCTGCGCTTACTCGGCATCGAGCAATTGCCCATTTGTTTCTTGCACGATCCCGAGCACATTGGCTTCGATGCCGCCATGGCCCCCGGCGGCCCGGTCGCCGTCTTGCGGCAATGCCGCGACGAGGGGCTGATCGCCCATCTGGGCATCGCGGGTGGTCCCATCGATTTGATGATGCAGTTCGTCGCGACCGATCTCTTCACCATGGCCATCAGCCACAACCGCTATACGCTGCTCAACCAAGAGGCCGCGCCCCTGTGGGACCTGTGCCAGACACAGGGGGTGGCCGCGCTCAACGGCGCGCCATATGGTTCGGGCATGCTCGCCAAGGGACCGAGCGCGTATCCACGCTATATGTATGGCGAGGCCCCGCCCGAGTTGATCCAGCGGGCAACGGCGATGGAGGCCGCGTGCGGGCGGCATGGCGTCCCCCTGGCGGCGGCGGCGCTGCAATTTTCGTTGCGTGACCCGCGCATCGTCTCGACCATCGTCGGCGTCAGCAAGCCCGAGCGCCTCACGCAGACCGTGGACCTCGCGCGGGTCGACATCCCTGCCGCCCTGTGGGACGAACTCGCCGCGCTGTGATCGTTCGCGTTCAGCAGAGGTGGCGCGATGCCGGCTGGGCGGCGGGCATACCCACCCAAGACATCGCGTGAGAGGGTGATGGCGTTTCATGGGGACTGTCCTTTTTTGGTTTCGGCGCGATCTGCGCATCGAGGATCATCCGGGTCTGGCGGCGGCCCTGGCGACGGGGGCGCAGGTGGTGCCGGTCTATGTCGTTGACTCTGGGGCCAACCCTGGCGGCGACATCCCCGCGACGCGCACGGTGCTGTGGCGTGGGCTGCACGCGCTAGATGCCGCGCTGCGCCAGCATGGCTCGCGGCTGCTGTGTCGGCGTGGTGACCCAGCGGAGGTCTTGCCGCAGGTGGTGCGCGAAACGGCGGCCACGGCGGTCTATGCCCTGGCAAAACAGGGCGCGTACTTCGCCGAACGCGACGCCCGCGCCCGTGCCGAGTTGGCCGCGATGCAGGTGCCTTTGCACCTCAGCGAAGACGAAGTCATCGTGCCAGCGGAGGCCCTGCGCACGAAGGCGGGCGGACCCTACACCGTTTTCACCCCCTTCTCGCGCCAGTGGGTCGACTGGCTGCGGGGCCACGAACCCGCGCAGGTGGTGGTCCCCACGGCACGGCTGGCGCTCGACCACGCGCTGCGTGACCTTCCTGGTACCGTGGCGGAGGCTCTGGGCGCGGAGGGGCAGGCGGCGGATGGTCGCTTGCCATCCTTCGCGGTCAGCACGGCGGCGGCACACGAGCGGCTGCGCGCCTTCACCACGGCGGCGGATGGGGGCGAGCCACCCATCGCGCGATATCGCCACGCGCGCGACCTCCCTGGTGTGGATGGCACCTCACGGTTGTCGCTGCATCTGGCCTGGGGGACGATCTCGGCGCGGGCGGCCTATCTGGCGGCGCTTGGGGCAGCGCGGGCGCAAACGGGCGAGGGCCGCGAAGGCTGCCGCGTCTGGGTGAATGAACTCGCCTGGCGCGACTTTTATCACCACATCCTCATCCACGCGCCGCATGCGGAGCAGGGGGCCTATCAGCGGATCTATGACGCGCTGACGTGGGAGGGTGAGGCGGACCATCTGGCGGCGTGGCAGATGGGCCAGACGGGCTACCCCATCGTTGATGCCGCGATGCGCCAACTCAACCAATCGGGCTGGATGCACAATCGCGCGCGGATGATCGGCGCTTCGTTCCTGGTGAAAGACTTGCTGCTCGACTGGCGAGCGGGGGAAACCTATTTCGCGCGTCGCTTGATCGACCATGACATCGCCAGCAACAATGGCGGGTGGCAGTGGTCGGCCTCCACGGGCACGGACGCACAGCCCTATTTTCGCATCTTCAATCCGACGTCACAGGGTGAAACCTATGATGCTCAGGGTGACTACGTGCGCCAATGGATCCCTGAGTTGGCCAAGGTCCCGAGCGCGCACATCCACGCGCCCTGGCAGCTCGGCCCCGCCGAACGTCGTGCCCTCTGCCCCGACTATCCGCCGCCCATCGTTGACCATGCTCGCCAGCGTGAACGCGCTTTAGCGATGTTCAAAGCCGCCCGCGAGTCAGCGCAGGGGTAGTGTCTCATCACTGGTAATCTCTGAATAATGCTGCGCCGATACCATATATTCTTATAGCCAAAGTATACAGGTGAAAGATGGAGCGAGACACGTCAAAAAAAACAAACAGCACGAACGCAAACCACACAGCCAAAAGAAGTAATAAAAAGGATTCCGCTGATGGAC
>JBBQSR010000070.1:0-11423 GCA_038234855.1 Ktedonobacterales bacterium
GCCCAGGGCAGCGGCGACGCCCCCCTGTGCCGCGCCGGTGTGCGAGCGCGTGGGGTAGACCTTCGAGATGACGGCGATGCTGGCGTTGGGCAACTGCATCGCGGCCATCAGCCCCGCGCCGCCCGCGCCAACGATCACTACATCAAACTTGTGGTACGCCATGAGAGTAGCTCCTCTAGGGGATGCGAGGTTGGACACGAAAAGCGCGAAATTCCACGAAAGACGCGAAAAGGTTTTCGTTAGGGATGGGGGCTAGGCGGAAACAGAGAAAGCACTTTCCGGCATCGCCACTGCATTCCGGGTCTTACCGCGACGATTCCCTCGTGTTCCGCGTTCCCGTCCCTTTTTCGTGCTTTTCGCGGGATTTCGCGCTCTTCGTGTCCAAACCCCCCGTCCATACTATTTCAGGTGCAAGAGGGCGTGGAAGAAGGTGCCGAGCGGCGCATTCCCCGCGTGGAACGAGACGATGGTGAGCGTACCCGTCAGCCAAAATGCCGCCGTTACGACGCCCAGGAACGACATCCACGCCAGCCGCCAGCCGCGCCCACGCACGTAATCATCCACGATGACGCGCAGGCCATTCATGCCGTGCAGCAGCGCCAGGGTCAGCAGCAGCAGATCGTAGACGCGCCAAAAGGGGTTGGCATAGCGATTGGCGACGAACTGGTACGAGGTCGTGCTGACATCATTCGAGACGTGCATGATCACCAGATGGATGATCGCCAGGAAGATCAGCAGCAAGCCGGTGATGCGAAAGAAGTACCACGAAAAGGTTTCGAAGCCGGTCGCGCCCGCCGCTGGCTTGGCGTAGACCGACGCGCGTGTTGCAGCCATCTCAGTCGCGCTCCTTTAGCCGCACAGGTGGGCATGGCAGCCCTGAAAGACGGGCAGCATGATGAAGTAGCCCATCGCCAAGAAGCCGATGGCCGTCACCGCCAGCACCCCGTAAAACATTTGCTGCTGGTATCGCGCGCCCTTCGGCCAAAAATCGACCAGGGTGATGCGCAGTCCATTGAACGAATGATAGAGGACGGCGGCGATCAACCCCAGCGACACGACGCGCACAAAGGGGTACGAAAAGACGGTGAGCGCGTTGTTGTACACGGTGGGGCCAAAGCCCAGGATGGTGATGTCGACGATATGCACCAGCAAAAAGAGCAAAATGGCGACACCCGTGACACGGTGCAGCAGCCATGACCACATGCCCGATTGGCCTCGATACATGGGCGGGATTCTCCTCGGCGTTGAGCATTCTCCAAGTTTGGGGGAAAGGGCGCTTGGCACCCCTATACACACTAGCTTACCATGCACCGTCTCGTTCGTCCAATAATCATAAGAGCGACATCCATAAGTGGGGCTTATGGTGCGAGGAAAAAATGGGTGAGCAAGGCGACGCATCATCGCGCCTGCCCTGCTCGCATGGCCGGGGAGAGCTATGCGGAAGGCGGCAGAACGCGGTCGGTGACAGGCTGCCGAATAGCGGGCTTGGCTAAGAGGCGGGCGGCACGCGCGGCGCGGCTCATGCGTCGTGCCGCGCGGATGACGGCGGCGACCTTCGAAACGCCGCCCACCACGGGGAACATCGCGATCGCGTTGAGCGCGGCCCCCAGGTTGTCGTGCTGTCGGCGATCCGCGATGAAGTCGCGCAGGGCACACACCGTGCTGACGCCGGGCACGAACCCCAAGATCAATTGGGTCAGCCGTCCAGCGCCCCCCATCTCGGGCGCGAAATCGCCCCTGATAGCGCCTTGAATGATATCGTCCAATACGGTGAGGTGTGGTTCATTCGCCATTGTTTTCTCTATCCTTTTCCTGTCTAATGAACGTGTTTTTTTTACGATAACGGAAACACGCGATCATCCTGCCCTTTCTATTATCCCATGCCTGATCCACCCAGTTCCAGGTGAGGGGTTGCGCCGCGTGTTGCCATGCTGTTTGGGCGGCAAGACACCATCCGATGATCTGTAAAGTTTTTCACAAATGCCCGCGTTCTCATGGAATATTTAGCTTGGGCGACATATACTTCCCTATTCTGGCATCACATGGTGCCTCAGCAATGGGCAGGTGCTCGCGATGAAAGATCCCTTTCGGATGGGCGAGCAGGGACGTTCGGTCACACAAACAGGCGGCAGCGCATGGCTGACCGCCCTCACGGCGCACAGTCGGGCGCTGGGGCGCGCCCTCGCGCCGCCGCTGGCACCCTTGGCCGCGCCGCCCACCGGTCGCCAAGCGCGCATCGGGATGGCGGGCGTCGCCATCATCATCATCACCTATGTCGCCATCGTTTTCGCGTATATGTTCCGTTTACATAATGGCGAGGGGACGCACGGCGAAGACCTGGGTATCATGGATCAGGTGCTGTGGAACACCGCGCACGGCCACTTTTGGCGGCAAACGATCTGCAACCCCATCAGCGACGTGAATTGCCTGGGGAACGTGTCGCGCTGGGGCATCCACTTCGAGCCGTCGATGCTGCTGCTGGTGCCGCTCTATTGGTTCGGCGGTGGGCCGCATCTGTTGCAGTTCGTGCAGGTGGCGGGCGTGGCACTGGGGGCGCTGCCCGCGTATTGGCTGGGGAGCCGCCGCCTAGGGCACATCGCCTGGGGCTGGGCATTGGCGCTGGCCTATCTGCTGATGCCGATGCTCTTTTCCGCCGTGACGACCGACTTTCACATGGTAACGCTGGCCGCCCCCGCGTTGCTTTTCGCGCTCTACTTTCTGTATACGCGCAATGATGTGGGCCTCATCATCGCGTGCGTCTTCGCCATCGGTACGAAGGAGCAGGTGGCGCTCGACGTGCTGATGATCGCGCTCGCCGCCATCGTGCTGCAACGGCGCTATCGGCTGGGGCTGCTGCTGGGGGGGCTGGCGATTGGCTGGGCGGTGGTGGCGCTGAGCGTCATCCATCTCGCCAGCCCATTGGGGGCCTCGCCCACGGCGGTGCGCTACGCGGGACTGAGCGAGACGCTGGCACGCCTGCCCAGATTGCTGCTGGACCCCGCCCGTCGCGCCTACCTGGGCAAGCTGCTGCTGAACGCCGGGGGTATCGGCATCCTTGCGCCGTGGGCACTGCTACTGGCCGCGCCATCCATCTTGCTCAACGCGCTCAGCAACACGCCCGCACAATATTCGGGGCAGCACCAGTACAACGCCGACATCGCGCCCTTCCTGCTGATCGCGCTGCTCGAGGGAGCGGTGATCGTGCTGCCCCGCGTGGCCGCGCTGCGCACGGTGCTGGCGGGCTGGGGGGCACGACGGCTGCGCCAACCCGCGCTGGCGACGCTGTTGGTGGTGATGACGCTCGGCGGGCTGGGGGCGACGCAGGTCGTGGACGCGGCAGGCACGCGCGCGGCCTACATCGTGCAGACCTGGCCCAGCCCCTCGGCGCATACGAAACTGTTACCGACCGTGTTGGGCATCATCCCCGATGACGCGGCGGTCGCGGCACAGGCGGAATTGGTACCGCACCTCAGCCAGCGCACCTTGATCTACCAGTTCCCCGACGGCATCGCCCAGGCCGACTACATCGTGCTCGATAGCAAGAGCGACTACTACCCCGAGCCAGACTGGGCGCACTATCAGGACGCGGTGCAGGCGCTCATGCACGATCCGCAGTACGTCGTGTTGTATGATCACGATGGCTACCTGGTCCTTTTCAATCAAGCTCCGGTCGATCTGGTGTTCGATCCCTGATCGCAGGACAGCACCAGATGCCCCCTGGATGGCGCACATGGATCTGCGGCAACTAGCGATCTTCCTTGAGGTCGCGCGCAAGCTGAATTTCACACGGGCGGCACGGGCGCTGCACATCGCCCAGCCCGCCGTCAGTCAGGCGGTGGCAAAGCTCGAAGGTGAGCTCGGGGTGACGCTCTTTGACCGCAGCGGACGCGAGGTGCGGCTGACCGAGGCCGGACTGCGGCTGCTGCCCCTGGCCGAGCGCGTGCTGAGCGATGTCGACGCCGCCACCCGCGAGATGGCGAAGCTGCGGGGCCGCGCACAGGGGCGCATCAGCGTGGGGGTGACGCCGACGGTGGCGACGCACCTGCTGCCGCGCGTGCTGGCCGCCTATCGCGCCGAGCGCCCCGAGATCGAGGTGATCCTACGCGAGGGCGGCACCGGCGCGCTGATGACCATGATCGAGCGCGGCGCGGTGGATTTCGGCATCGTCGTCTTGCCGACGGAGCGGGCTGCCATCATCGCCGAGCCGCTCTTTACCGAGCCGCTCTTGCTGGCGGTGGCGGCGGGGTCGGCTATCGCGCGCGGGGCCACCACACACTCTGGGGTGATGGCGACAGAGGGTACATCTGACGCCCACGGCCTCGCTCCCCTGGTCATGGGGCGGCCCGCGTCGCCCATGGGGGGCACGGTGGAGCTGCATGTGGCGGCTGAGGAACCTTTCATCCTCTATCGGGCGAGCTATCATCTGCGGGCGGCGACCATCGCGGGGTGTCGCGCGGCGGGCTTTGAGCCACGCGTGGCGCTGGAGGGCGGCGAGATGGAAACGGTGCTTCAGATGGTCGCAGCGGGGTTGGGGGTGAGCCTGGTGCCGCAGCTCGCCTTCGAGGGCGCGCCCCGGCCAGGGGTAGTGGCGCTGACGGTGAGCGACCCGCCGCTCAGCCGCACCTTGGCCGTCGCGCACCGCGCGGATCGTCCCCTATCGCCCGCCGCCGAGGCCTTCGTCGCGGCGTTGCGCACGCAGATCGGCGGGTTGGCGTGAAACTGGTCACAGTGTAGCGGATACCACTAGCGATGCAGTAGTATGTCTGTTAAAATTCCCACAAATTGACAAGGAGTACCCCTAGATGACATCCAATCCCTCTCCTCCGGCGGCGCGGCGCTATTCATTCTTTGGCGATATCTACGCGGGGGCGGTGCGCGGCGACTTCGCGGAGGATCTGCGGGTGCCGGGCATCGCGACGCAACTGGTCTTTGGCTTCGTACCCGTGGTGGGGACGCTCTGCGCGCTGCGCGACTTCGTGGCGGATCGGCGCAAGGGCGACCGCGTCGGCATGGCGCTGAATCTGCTGGGGGTCGTGCCCTTCCTGGGGGGCTTTCCCAAGACGGCGGCGGTCATCCATGGTGTGCACCACGTCGGGCGAGCCATCCACCACACGCGCCGCGCGGAATCTCAGCGATAGCGCCGCCCCTTCCAGGTGACGCGCAGCCGACCAGTGGCATGCTGCCAGATGAGCCGCAACAGCAGCGCCTGGACGATGAGCGCGCTCGGTGGCGCGGCCAACGCCGTCCAGCGTGGCAGGTGTGCCTGCTGGGCGGCGCGGTCGCGCAGCAGGGTGACGGCGAGCGCGTGGCTGCCCCAGTGTGCCAGCGCGGGCCACGCCGCCCGCCATCCGCGCCCTCGCGCCGTCAGCCCCACCTGGGCGAGCGCGAGGAAGGGCAACGACAGCGCGGCCACCGTTCCCACCACCGCGCGCAGCGCCTGGGCCGGGGTAGCGCGGGTGCCCAACGACGCGGCCATGTGGTGCGCGTGGCCCCGCCACGCGGCAGCGGCGGTGGGGTAGCCCTCGGTCGCCAATAGCTCCTGTGCATAGGCGAAGCTGGCGCGGTAGCCAGCAGCCTTCACTGCCATGACGAAGGCACGGTCATCGTCCAGCGCGTCGCGGAGGCCGTCGCGGTCCAGCCCGCCCCGCGCGGCGACGGCCCGCACCAAAATGAACTGCCCCGCCGCCATCGCCTGTGGTCGGCGGGGATCGCGCGTGCTGGCCGGATAGTCCGCGCCATAGAGGAAGCTGAGGCATTCACCGATGGCGGCACGCACCAGCGTGGCCCCCGCGCCCTCATGCACGACGGCGGGCATGGCGGTCAGCAGATCCAGCCCCATCTCGTCGACCAGGGCGGCGGCGCGCCAGAGCAGGTCGGGGTGGTGCCAGGTATCGGCATCGGTCAGCAGCAGCCAGTCGGGGGCACCCGTCGCCAGCGCGGCGGTCATGCCCACATGCAGCGCCCAGTTCTTGCCCGCCCAGTCGGGGGGCCGCTGGGGGGCATCCACCACGTGCAGGGTCGGCAGCGTTTCGGCTAATTGACGCAGCACGGGCAGCGTGGCATCGGTGGAATGGTCATTCACCACCCAGATGGCGGTGGGGGTCAGCCGTTGCGCGGCCAGCGACGCCAGGCAGGCCGCTAGATGCGCCGCCTCGTCGCGCGCCGGAATGACGACCGCGACACGGGGCGGCGCGGGCATGAGCGGCAGAGGATCGTCCGCCCGTGGGTGCGGCACCAACACCGTCGCGCGGTCCAGCTGCCACCAACTGAGCGCGATGCCCGCCAGCGTTCCCGCCGCCGCGATGCCGTTCAGGGCCAGCGCCCACTTGTCCCATCTTCCCGCCATTGGTGCCTGCCCCATCTCGCTGCCATCGTTGTTGTGCTCATCATAATGGATAGAGGGGAGATGTGCGTTGTTGTTGTAAAGTTTTCGTGCGTGGGGGCCATGGGACGCGGTCGCGCATCCCCTGCGGGCTGGGCTGGCGTACCCGCGCGACCCTGCGACGGGGTGTGGGTCAAAAGTCCCCCGTCCGCCTGGTAAGGGTTGTTTGAAAGGGAGGGCTATGGTAGACTAGACCCTGGCTCAATGAATGGGGAACGGCAGCAGACCAGCGGAGGGCAGCAGCACGGTGGGTAAGTTTGACGAACGGCAAAAGAAGAGTCAGTTTCAACCCATGAAGCTGCCGTCATCGTCCGGTGTGGGCCGCAACGGCCAGCCGAGCGATGACACCCCGGCGTCACCACCGCCCGCCAGCAGTCGCCCGCCGACGACTAGCGGCCCGGCTGGGTCGCGCGGGGGGCAGTTTTTGCGCCCCCAGTTGCCGCGCTTCGGTCCTGGCCATGGTGACGCCGCAGCGGAGGCCGAGGCTCCGCCGCCCTCGCGCGCCAATTTCGCCGCCCGCCACGGTGCCCCCCCTCGCGCCGACGATGATGCCAGCGACAGCCGCACCTACCCCGTCGTCGAGGATGATGAGCAGGTCTGGGATGCCGCCTATGGCGAAGAAGATTCCTACGAGATCGAGGCGCGCAGCCAGCGCGATCCCTGGTCGCGCGACTGGGGGGCATGGTCGGCGACCTACCTGCCCGACGAGGGCTTCGAGGAAGACGAAGAGGATGCCTTTGGGGGCAGTTGGCGACGCGATGCCTGGGGCGGTCAGCCAAATGGCTTTACCATGGCCTCCGTCGCCATCCAGGTCGCGCCGCCGTCGCGCCGCCGAGCCGCCGCGCCGAAAGGTCCCGCGTTCCAGCAGATCATGCGGTGGGTCAGCTCGGGCTTCAAGGCCAGCGCGCACCCGACCAAGCAAGCCATGCGTCTGCTGCTGGTGACGAGCATCCTGGGGGTGATCGTCCTCAGCGGCCTGGGCACCGCGCTCTATGCCTATAACGACTATCGCAGCCTCGCCGCCGAAGCGACCGCCGGAGCAAATGCGCTGAATAATCTGTCGGCGGACCTGGGCCTGGGCAAGGGCACGACCAAGACGCTAGACGCCGTGCAGGCCCAGGCCGCGATGAACCACGACCTCGGCATCGCCATGGCGAATTTCCAAGACATCCACAATCGCCTAGAACATCCCGACTTTATCTTGGCGATGGCGGGGGCCATCCCCACAGTGCGCGACAAGCTGACCAGCGCGTTGGTGCTCAGCAGTGTCGCCATCGACGCGGTGACAATGCTGCAAAAGCTCTCGCCGACCCTGGCCAGCGTGGCGAATCTGCTGATCGCCTCACCCATTGCCTCGACCAGCACGGACAATAACGCGTTACTTAACTCGGCACAAATGCGGGGCTTAGCCAGCAATTTCGATGACGTGCAGCCCCTGGTGGCGCACATGGTACAGACGCTGGGGAGCGTGCCGCCCGACACTCTGGTGGCCGCGTTGAACGCGCGACAGCAGCGCGAACTGTTGCCGCTGTTGCAGGGCGTGCCGCAGTTGCCGACGGTCCTCAAGATCGTCTCGCAGTTCTTGAACCTCAAGAGCGCGCCCGATCTGCTGGGTGCCAACAACATCCCCGTCGCCTACCTGATCATGACGCTCGACAACACCGAGCTACGCCCCGTTGGCGGCTTCCAGGGACAATACGCTGTGGTGGGCGTCAACGGTGCCCACGTCGGCCACATCAGTCTCGAAGACGTCTATCACACCCTGGAGCCTGTCATTGCTGCTAGCGCTAAAGGACAAACGATTCAGGCATACAACAACCTGACATTTGCAAACCAGCAACCATGGTATACGACTTATGGAGGGCAGCCGAATACTGATGGCGGTTTAGGGTGGGCATTGCGAAATTCGGGACTCTCAGCAGATTACGCGCAATCGGCCCGCTATGCATTATGGTATCTGCACAACGAAACTATCTGTAATTGGACGAAAACAGGCATTACTCCTGGATATGCACCCAATTTTTGTAATTGTAATTACGTATCGCAAAATTATACGTGCATACAGGGCGGCGACCGTGTCCCAAATGTGGATGCCGCTGGAAAAATCACCAGCTATCCCAAGGACCGCACGAAGATGGCGGGCGTCATCATGATCCAACAAAAGGTCATCGCGCAGTTGCTCGATGTGGTGGGTCCATTGAAGATTGGGTGCCCATATTATGACACCGTTGACGCGGCGCATCTCCAATACAAGATCCATTTCTATCAAGAAACCACGGAAGGTCGTGAGAAAGGCAAAGGCAAGTGTGGCTCAACTCCTGGTTTGTCTGACTCAACGAAACGCTTCACGGCGCTGCTGACGCAAGCCCTGCAAGCAAAGCTCAAAACGCTGCCCAAAACGCAGCTTTTCAAGTTCGCGGGGGATCTCATCAACGACCTGCATACGCGGGACATCCAAATCTATTTCACCGATCAGACAAAGCCACAAGACAGCGGACAGGGCGCATGGGATTACGCCCCTAGTACGGTTTATCCCGCCGATCCGTATGCCGAAACCTTTTTGCAGCAATTTCAGGTGTCGAGCGAGATGTACCAAGGGACAGATGATTCCCTAGCGATGAATCGCGCCGATATGCTTGGCTGGAAGATGGAGCAATGGGTGAAACTGCATCTGATCGACCATATTCAACTTGATAGTCAGGGGCGAGCAACCCATACCTTCCAGGCAAAGTACGATTTTAACATCCCCGACATCGCCGTCATAAAAAATCAAAATGGTGTCGACTACGACAAAACCAGCAAAATCGGCATCTTTAACCAAGTCTTTAACGCGGGGTATGGCAATACATATACCGAATATTGGCGGGTATACACAAGCTCAAATGTTGACAATTTTAACGATAACCGACCTGCCTACACACCACGTAACTTTTCACCTTTCATACCTTATGCCAGCGCAGATGTCAAGAATCGCGCGTACTTTCAAGGCGAGGTCAGCTATCTTTGGTCGATAGACCCCAATAAATCCACAGTGCAGTGGGGCTATCAAGGACTTTCTTCGAATAACCATGTTTATTACGACCAAGAACCGCCGAGCATGCAATGGCAATCGCTCAACGTTATCCATAACAACCAATACAACCTGCATGTGCAGCCGCAGTCCGGCGTCAACACGGATGTGCAGATCGACATCACCGGGCCGTGTGGGCACAAAGTGGTCAATCAGCCGCTGACGACCAAGCTGGTGATCTCGGTGCCGACGGCGCACTGCTAAGGATGCTGAGGAGATAAACGATGGCACAGCCGCAGCCGGGGCAAGATCTCATCCTCTTCACCGATGGCGCGTCGCGGGGCAACCCCGGCCCGGCGGCGGCGGGCATTGTCATCCGCACGCGCGCGGGGGAGGACCTCGTGGCGACGGGGCGCGTGCTGGGACGCATGACCAACAACCAGGCCGAGTACCGCGCGCTGCTGCTGGGGCTAGAGCTGGCATTGCCCTTCGCCCCCGCCTCGCTGCTAGTGCGGATGGATAGCGAACTGGTGGTAAAACAGATGCGCGGCGAATATGCCGTCAAGTCCGCCGACCTCGCCCCGCTGCACCAGCAAGCGCGCGGCATCGTCGCACAGTTCGCCCGCGTGCAGTTCGCCTACATCCCCCGCCGCGAGAATGCCTTGGCCGACGCACTCGCCAACCGCGCGCTGGACGCTGGCCGGGGGTAGGCCCCTCCCCCATTGGGGGATATCTTTTCTTGACCAGATGTGCTATATCTATCGATATCCCCTTGGTGACACAGGAGCACATTTGGTTTATGGATGCCGAAGATTTCGCGGAGCAGCCGCCCGCCGCCGCCACATCGGAAGGGTCGGGCACCGGGGCGCTGCTGCGGCGTGCGCACGCCGCCCTGGTCGAGCATGGCCTCCCCCTGACCGCCAACGAACTGATTCCGGTGGTCTTTGGCGTCGCCGCGACGGGGGCGAATTCCCCCTGGCACGCGTTGCTGGCGAAGTTGCTGGGGGAATCGGACATCTTCCAGATCGTCCCTGGTGATGGCGCGTGGTCGCTGACCGAGTGGAACGCCGAAGATCTGGCGCTGGACGCCGTCGAGTTCGTCGTGCTCGATGTCGAGACGACCGGGCTGTCGCCGTCGCGCCACCGCTTGATCGAGGTCGGCGCGATCCTGATGCAGGGCCACCACCCGCCGCAGATCTTTGATCGGCTGATCAATCCCGGCAAGCGCATCCCCGATTTCATCGCGCAGTTTACAGGCATCTCGCAAGAGATGGTGGCCCGCGCGCCCAAGGCCGAAAACGTGCTGCCCGACCTGCTGGCCTTCATCGGACGGCGTCCGGTGGTGGGACACAACGTCAGCTTCGACCTGGGCTTCCTGAACTTTGAGACGCAGCGCATCGGCCTTTTCGCGCCGACGGATGGCATCGACACCATCGCCATGGCACGGCGCTTCTTGCCCGGCGTGCGTCGCCCCAAGCTGGATGCCCTGGCGGCGCGGCTGGGCGTGCGTGCCCACGACCGCCACCGCGCGTTGGGCGACGCCCAGACCACTGCCGATGTCTTTCGGTTGCTGCTGGGCCGCGCGCAGTCCGAGGGCTGCCGCACGCTGGCCGACCTGCGGCTGATGCTGGCCGAGCTGGGCGGCAAGGCCCCGCCGCTGCGTGGCGCGGTGGCGAACCCGCGCCCGACCGGCAGCATGTACCTGAATCCGGTGTGGCGCAAAGAGTTCCCCACCAACCCCGGCGTCTACCTGATGCGCGACGACAAGGGTACCGTCATCTACGTCGGCAAGGCCAAATGCCTGAAAGACCGTTTGGCGTCGTACTATAACCATCCCCTTGGCTACACGCGCAAGATGGATGGCCTGCTGCAAAGCGTGCACGCCATCGAGACGCGCGTGCTCGGCAGCGAACTGGAAGCGTTGCTGGTGGAGTCGCGCTTGATCAAGGAATTGCAGCCGCGCTACAACGTGCAACTGCGTAATTATGAGATGTACCCCTTCATCAAAGTCGATGTGACGGCGGACTTTCC
>JBBQSR010000071.1:0-11420 GCA_038234855.1 Ktedonobacterales bacterium
TGCTGGCGGCGATCTTCGTCGTGCTGCTGCTGGTGACGGGGGGCATCGCCATCGTGCGCGCCACCAATGATGGCGGGGGCTTCAATCTGGGCAACATCATCCCGCCGACCGCGACGCCCACCGGCTATGCCCGCGCCGCGAAGATCACCTTTACCCGCACGACGCAGAGCATCGCCGCGCCATCCTCGACCCTCGTCGCCGCCACCGATGGCAGCGGCCAGGTAAAGGCCACACTCCAGACCGCCAGCGTGACCGGCGCGACCTCCAGCGCCATCACCGCCACATCACAACCCGCCAGTCAAATTATCGTTTTGCTTACCGTCACCAATAATTCTGGCTCGGCTGTTACCAGTGGAGGGGGATTGACCATTACAAGTACGAGTGGAAAAGTTACTTGTACCCTCGAAAGCATCCAAAGTCCAGTCCCTGCAAATGGAACTTCGCAGCAAAAATGCGATGAACCCTTGCAAAAAGAAACAGCGGCGCATTGGGATTTCACGGACCCCGCAACGAAGCTGCATTATGGCGGTGACAGTCCGGCGGGGGGGAACACGGCGTACTACTTCGTGCCGACGAACTGCGGCGACTCATCGCCAGCCGTCACGGCGGCCCAGGCGGCACTGGCCGGGCAACTGAGCGTGCCTGCGGGCGATGTCGTGCTGTATGGCCCCAAATATGGGACCGATCCCGCGTCGCTCAGTTGCACCCCAGCGGCGGGGACGCAACAGACGAGCAGCTTCACCTTCACCCAAAGGATCAATGGCACGGGCAGCCAGACGGTCTTCGCCATCAGCGACGTGCAGCAATACCAATCCGCCCAGGTAAAGGCCAAGATCCCCACCGGCTACGTGTTGGTCGCCTCGCAGATCTGCCCTGACGGCCCCAAGGTCGGCACCGATGCCAGCGCCAACCGCGCCACCATCACCTGCCCGACCACCGCCACCATCGGCTGGGACTGGTCCCCCGCTAGCCTCGCCCAACTGGCGGGCGGGCTGACGGGGGCCAGCGTCGACACCGCCCAGGTGCAACTGAATGGCACCCAGGGCATCGTCGCGGGGTCGGTGCACATTGCCCTCACCGACGGCTCCGAGATGCCCCAGGACGCGACCGCCATCACCTTCGCCATCACGCCCTAGCGCATTTCAGAAACCGGCGGGATATGTCACCCAGGTGAAGGCGAAGCCCGCCGCGTCGCTGCGAGTGACCAGCAGCTTCGAGAGCCGCCCGCCGGTGCCCTTCAGGGCACCGGCGACGTTATTTTTCAGCATATCTTGTGTGAGTTGGATGCCCCCGAAATTTTTCGCCGCGCGCAGGTCATTGAAATGGATCGCGTCGAAGCCGCCAGGGGGCAGCGTCAGTGACGCGGCAAGGGCGGCATTGGGGAGCTCGACCCGCTGGGCCGACACCCAATGCAGATCGACCGCCGAGGTGCCATCCGCGCTGAAATCGGGCTGGCCAGCAGTCAGCGTCACCGTCCCCGCCGTCAGCGGCGCGATGGTCGCCACCATCACATACGTGCTGAGCACCCCGTTGCCCTGCGCCCCATCGATGCTGAGGAAATGCCGGATCGCCCCCGCCGCGCCACCCGAAGGATTCACATGCTGCCAGCATAGCGCGGCGCACTGCACGGGCGCGTCCGCTGCGGTGGCGCGCGTCCAGCCCGTCGCCAGCAGCAGCGCATCATAGCGCGCGGCCAGAGCATCGGTCGTCACGTTTGGCGAGCAGACCCGCAACGTGCGGTGCTGAAAGCCAGCGGATTCGGTGTCGGCCTCGCTGATCACCGCTAGCGACCCCGCCAGAAACGCTGCATCCGTGAAATTGGCGCTGCCGACGCTGGTCGTTTTCGCCCCCGCGAAATACGCGAGCTGCGCGCAGGTGGTCAGTCTCGGTGTCGCGGTCTGCCCTGGCAGCGGGGTGAGCGTCGGTATCACGACCGATCCTGTAACTATCTTGATGACCGTCCCCGATGAGCGCCCCCGAGGCATGAGCACCGCCACCAATACCACCAAGAGCACGACGATGCCCGCGCCCAGCAGCGCGATGACCGCGCCACGCCCACGGCTGGGGGGCTGCGCGGGGGGCGGTGTGGGGCGCACAGGCGACCCCGGCACGCCATATGGCACCGTGGGGGCATTGTCGCCCGAGAGCGCCCCTGACGGGTCGCGTGGCGAATAAGGATTCGTCGGGTCATAGGAACCCATGGTCAGTCCTCCTTGGGCACCGCGCCCACGCGGCTAAAATCCATACGCATACGTCACCCAGTCACAGGTCAGCGACCCTTGCTGCGCCTGGGTGACAACGAGCTTCGAGAAGCGACCAGAATTTCCCTTCAGGGAAATTCTGGAATTGGTGCTGAGCGTGATCGGATGGCCAGGGTTCGTATAGTCAAGCGACCGGATCTGCCCATAGGTTATGTCGAGTTGATTGCCCGTCACCGGGGCATAGAGCGCGTTATCCACGAGGGTGAGGCCCCCTGGCGCGGCGAATTGGATGTCGGCGGGTGCGTTCGTGCCAGGGGCGAAGTTGAAGGTCGGCGCGGCGGCACTGAGGGTGAAACTGCCCGCGCCGAAGGGCGCGATGGTCAGCGTCAGGGTCGCGGTTTCGGCGCTGCCCTGCGTCGCCACGCTGCCCAGCCCCACCGCCTCGCGCACCGTTCCCCCCGTCACGGCGAATGCTTGAGACCAACACGCGACCTGGCAGCCGCCATTCACCGCCAACGGATCGCTGAGGGGCAGCGGCTGCCAGCCCACCGTCGCCAAGCTCGTATTGAGCCGCGTGGCCAGGTCCGTTGCCGAGGCAGGCAGGCACAGGCGCAAGGTGCGGTGCTGGTAGCTCTGCGCCTCGGCATCGCTCCCCGCGAGCACGCCCACGGTCTGCGGCGGGAAGGCCAGCGCGAAATGGCGACCATTGGTGTCTGGTGTGCCCGCCTGGCGAAATTCGGCGAGCGTGGCGCATGTCGCGGCGACGGTGGAGGGCGTCACCCCTGGCGTCGTCGTCAGCGGGGGCGTCGCCGTCACCACGCAGCAGGGGTGCGTGCTCGCCCCGGTGGTACCCGTGCTGCCATGATTCGTGATGAGCAACTCGACGAGGCCCCCCGCGACCACGAGGCAGCCCAGGGCGAGCAGCACGCTGGCCCAAAAGGCGGTGCCCCGGCGGCGCGGCACAGGGGGCAATGGCGATGCCGCTAAGGTAAATGGTGGCACGATCGGGGGATACTGGGGCGCGGTCGGTGGGTCAGGCAGGCGTGGGCGCGTCTGGTCATCAGAATAAGACCGGGTTTCATCATACGGCGACATGCAGCAAATTCCCTTTTTCCTGGTGGCGTGCTGAACGATGCGGACTCCGCGCCTCAGTATAGCGCAAGGAAGCAACAGATTGCCCCTTCCGTTGGTCGCGCGAATCGGGTATCATAGGGCCACGACCCGTATGGTGAAGGAGACTCCGCCCCATGGCATTGCCCGCGCTCGGCGGCTATCAACTGGATGAAACGCTGGGGCAGAGCGCCCTGGGCACGACCTACGCTGGCCAGTGGCGCAACACCGCCGTCGTCGTCAAAGTTATCGAGCTTGGCGCGGACCTGAGCGAACGCGACCAACGCCAGACCCAGATGGAGTTTCGCCGCCGCACCGAGGCCGTTTCGGCGCTCTATCACCCCGGCATCGTCGCCCTACGCGACTATGGTCAGGCGCCGCTTTTGCTCTACGCCGTCAGCGGCTTCTTGGCGGGCGGCTCATTGGCCGACCCCGAGGGCCGCCGCATCTTCGCCGCGCCGCTCGACATCGAGCAGGCCATCCGCTATGCCCGCCAGATCGCGGAGGCACTGGATGAAGCGCATCGGCGCGGCGTCCCCCATGGCAACCTCAAGCCCTCTAACATCTTCATCACCGAGTCATCGGGCACCGGACCGTTGCGGCTCGCCATCGGCGACTTCGCCATGGTGAGCGAGCATGTGCGGTTGACGGTGCAGCCATTGGGGCAGCAGCGCCAGTGGCACTACCTCGCCCCCGAGTCCCCCGGCCACGCCCCCACGCCGGAGGGCGACCAGTTCTCATTGGCCACCGTCTGCTATGAATGGCTGACGGGCAAGCCCGCCTTCGAGAATGTTGTGCCGGGGGGCCGTCACCCCCTGCTGCCACTCACCGAGGCCCGCCCGACGCTGAGCCAGTGGCCGCTGCTCGACGTGACCTTCTCCCGTGCCCTCGCCACCGCGCCCGAGCAGCGGTACCCCAGCATCAGCGAATTCATCGACGCCTTCGCCGCCGTGCTGCAACCATCCAGCGCGACCGCGCGGGGGACCAGCGAGCTGCCGACGCGCATCGTCGACACCAACGACACGCGGCCCAGCAAAGAGATGCCCATCATCTCGACCGACATGGTCACACTGCCCCTGAGTGACGCCCCGCCCGCGCCGCCCTCCCCACCCGCCTCGCAGTACGATCCCAGCGCGTTCCTGCTGGATTCCCCCATCGGCCCCAAGCCACCGACCGCCGACCTCAAACGCATGGAGATGAACGAATCGCTCAACGGCCTCGGAGCCAACGCCTCGCTGGGCAAGCGTCGCCGGGGTCGAACAGCGCCATCGGCGGAGGTGCCCGTCGCCCGTGGCCCCACCACGCGCGAGCAGGATCTGCTGGCCCCTGCCGCGCCGCGCCGCCTCTTGCGGGGACGTCGCGCGACCAACAAACGCGCACCCCAACCACCACCGGCGGCATCCCTCCCACCCTTGCCGCGCGAAGCGCTCGGTTTGCCACTCGACATCCCCATCCCCCGGCGCAGTGTGCTGGTGCAGACGGGGCGATGGGTGCTCTTTGGCGCGCTGGCGGTCGGCGGCACCGTCGCCGTAGCGGAAGGCGTCGCCCACGTGGCGGGGTCGCTCTTCGCCGAAAATCTCTCGGGGCAGTCGCTGAAGCCGCCACAGGTGCTGGGCACGCACGCCACGGCCATTCAGTCGCTGGCGTGGAGTCCCGATGGCACACGGCTCGCCAGCAGCGCGCAGGGCGACGCGACGATCCTCTTTTGGCAGACGAGCAAGCTGGGCACGCCAGCGGGTCAATTGGTGACGGACGCGGCGAAGGGCGGCGTCACGGACCTCTCGTGGGCGCGCGACAGCCATTATCTGCTGGTCAGCACGGGCGGCACGAACGCGCAAATCTGGAATGTCGGACAGCAGCAGATCATCCAGCATCTGCCCTTCGGGGCGGTGCGCGCCCGCTGGCATCCGGCGCTGAATGTCGCCGCGCTGGTGGTCGCGGCGGATGCGACCAAGCCTCCCCCCACGACGAAAGACCTGCTGATCTGGGACATCGCCAATGCCAAGCTGCTGACGACCCTCAGCGGGCACCCCGCGACCATCACCGCGCATGACTGGTGGTCGGGCACATCCAGCCTGCTGCTGGCCTCGGGCGATGCCGCTGGCAACCTCTTCATCTGGGAAGGCCCCACGGTGGGAGCCATCGCGGCGGGTACGCGCCCCGACACGGGCACCGCCACCGCCGTCACCGACCTTCGCTGGTCGCCCAACGCGTCACACTTCGTCAGTGGCAGCCAAGACGGCTCGGTACGCGTCTATGATGCGCATCAATCCGCCAGCCTCGCCACGTGGTTGCACGGCGGCGACGCCATCACCGCGCTCGCCTGGCAAGGTAGCCGCAATCTCACGGCGGTCGCGCTGGCGGGCGGTGCCGTCCAGCTCTGGAATGCCGCGACGAATCACCTCATCACGACCCTGCCGGGTGATTCGCCGGGCGTTCGCCATCTCGCCTGGTCGCCTGACGGCCACTGGCTGGCCGCCGGGCTGGCCGATGGGCGCATCTTGGTCTGGGCCGTGTGACACGGCGAGCTATAGCGCATGGCGAGAAGGGTAACGAGGGTGGGTTCAGCCTTCCGCCGTCCCCGCTACCCCGCGTTCGCGGTGAAGGCGAGTGTCAGCGCGACCTTGTTATCGGATATAGCGATGTTGGCGAGGTCGGGGGGCTGAATGCCGAAATCGGTCATGAAGATGGCGGTGGTGGCCGTCCCGGTGATGCTGGTGCCCGTGACCTTGCCCGTCACGGCGAAGGTTTCCTGGTTGACCTTGCCGTGCAACGTCAGGTTGCCGACCAGGTTGAAGCTGAGGCTTTGGCCATCGCTGACGGTCGTGGGCAAGCCATCCACGCAGGTCGAGGCGAACTCGGCGGTGGGAAACTGGTCGGTTTGCAGGTAGTTCGACTGCACGAAGCGGTCGCGTTGCGCGCTATCCGTCGTCAGCTTCGTCAGGTCGATGGTCAGGTGTACCTGCGCCACCAAGGGCGATGGCGTCGTGCGGATGTAAAAATCACCCGTCACGCCATTCGTCGTGCCGACCGTGGTGCGGTCGCCCGCGCCACCCAGGATCAGGTTTTCCTTCACCGTGTAGGTCGCCGAGGACTGCGCGGGCACGAGGGCGAAATGCTGTAAGCTCGCCGTGGGAATGGGCGTGCCGCACGCCACCGCGACGCCCGCCGCCTGATGGCTGGCATTCGCGCCATGACGATTGCCCAAGATGACCCAGGCGATGGCCGCCAGCACGACGACCGCCGCGACCGCGCCAATGAGGACGTTGCGCCGCATCAATGATTCTCGCATAACCTGGTTGTTTCCTCTCGAGAGATGATTCGTATGACCACACTTGACTATACGCCCCCTGGCTACACGACGCCATCGCCGCCGCTGCGCTATAATAAAGGGTGGGCACGCACGCGCAGGGGCATGTGACGCCTAGTTCACGGCAGGGGGTGCGCGACCATGACGACGATGACGATACCCGAGGCGCTGGCACGGTTCGCGCGGGGCCAATTCTTGATCGTGGTGGATGATGAGGACCGCGAGAACGAGGGCGACCTGACCATCGCGGCGGATTTCGCCACCCCCGAGGCGGTCAACTTCATGGCGACACATGGGCGCGGCCTCATCTGCGTGGCGATGACGGGCGCGCAGCTCGACCGCTTGGGGTTGCCGATGATGGTCAACCACAACACCGCGCACCTGGGCACCGCCTTCACCGTCTCGGTCGAGGCGCGCACGGGCGTCACCACCGGCATCTCGGCCCCCGACCGCGCCCGCACCATCCAGGTGCTGATCGACCCCACCAGCGGGCCAGCGGATGTCGTCTCGCCAGGGCATACCTTTCCGCTGCGGGCGCGCGAGGGCGGGGTGCTGCGCCGCGTGGGCCACACCGAGGCCGGGGTCGATCTGGCGCGGCTGGCGGGCCTGACCCCCGCCGCCGTCATCTGCGAGATCATGAGCGCCGACGGCACCATGGCCCTGCGCCCCGAACTGGACGAGATCGCCGCGACGCACGACATCCCCATCATCAGCGTGGCGGACCTCATCGCGCATCGGCAGCGAACGGAGCGGCTGGTGACGCGCGTCACCGAAGCCGTGCAGTTGCCGACGCGCTGGGGCGATTTCGTCGCCATCGGCTACAGCTCGACCTTCAACAGTGACGAGCACGTGGCGCTGGTGCTGGGCGAGGTCGCCACCGACGAGCCAGTGCTGGTGCGTGTGCACTCTGAGTGCCTGACGGGCGATGTCTTTGGGTCGCGCCGCTGCGACTGTGGCGAGCAACTGGACCGCGCCATGGCGATGATCGCGGCGGCGGGGCGCGGCGTGGTCGTCTATCTGCGCGGCCAAGAGGGGCGCGGCATCGGTCTGCACAACAAGCTGAAGGCGTACAAGCTGCAAGAGGGCGGGGCCGACACGGTGGATGCCAACCTGCTGCTGGGGCTGCCGCGCGACGCCCGGCAGTACGGCATCGGCTCACAGATCCTGGCGGATCTCGGGTTGCGGCGACTGCGCATCATCACCAACAACCCCGAGAAGCGTGCCAGCATCAGCGCCTTTGGCCTGGAGATCGTCGAGCAGATCCCCGTCATCGTGCCGCCCAACCCGCACAACGCCGCCTATCTGCGCACCAAACGCGACCGCATGGGGCACCAGATGGACGAGGCCGAGACGCCCGACGCGGAGTGAAACCGCGCCGCCGCACCCTCAGTCGACGAGAGGGGGCGCATGCCCCCTCAACTGCTGGTCGCGCGGCGTTGCGGAGCGGGACTACCACTGGTCCCAATGCACGACCTTGTCGAGCGGCTCGCGGCCAGCGGGCTTGAAGTCCGTGCCCACGGTATAGGCGACGGGGATCATCGCGGCCTGGGTCACTTTGTCGAAGGGGATGCCCAGCACATTGGCGGCGTCTTGCTCGTAGAACAGGTGGATGGTCGTCCAGACCGTGCCCAGGCCACGTTCGCGCGCCGCCAGCATGAAGCTCCACGTGGCGGGCAAGATCGATCCCCAGGTGCCCGCTTGTTCGAGGTTGGTCTTGCCATCCATGCGGCCACGGATGCACGGGATGACGAGCGCGGGCACCTCGTGCATGTGTTCGGCTAGGTAGTCTGACGAGTCAACGACACGCTGCATAGTCGCCGCCTTGTCGGGGTTGGCCAACACGCGCTCGGTGACGGCCCCTGTCGCCTTGCGATAGTCCGCGAAGCCCCGGCGATAGATGTCGCCCAGTGCCTGACGCTTGGCCGGGTCGGTGACGACCACGAAGCTCCACGTTTGGCTGTTGCCACCCGTCGGGGCCTGGACGGCGATGTCGAGGCATTCGCGCAGGATCTCTGGCTCGACGGGGCGCGTCAGGTCGAGCCGCTTGCGCACGGAACGGGTGGTGGTCAACACCTCATCAGCGGAAAGGGAAAGATGCATGGAGGGCGATCCTTTCGACGGTGGCGAATATCCTGCCCTCATCGTATCGCCCCGTCACCCCTTATAGCAAATGCGGACGCCGCGTGTGACCGGTCATGGTCGCGCGGGCGGTATGCTACCTGGCTACTTCGCGTTGCGGCGCAGCAGCCAGGCAGCGACCGCCCCCGCCAAGATGCCAAAGGTCGCGATCTGCCCGGCGACGATGGTGCGCCCGTGCCGATGCTCTTGCAGGGTCGAGAAAAAGGGACGCTTGCCTTTGGCATCGGTGGTGGGTTTGGCGACCGCGACGGCGGCGGCGACCGCGTCCTCGGCCCCAGGGGGCACATCTTCATCCGCATGAGAGGCGGCGGGGATGACGCCCGCCAACTGCATGCGCTGCGCGTCGATCTCGGTGAGGATCTCTTGCAGGTCGCCCTTCGTCTCACGCTTGCCCGCGACCCAGGAATTGAGTTCCGCGCCGAGCAAAAGGATGAAGGCGAGGAAGTTGTAAAAGATCAGAATGACGATGGCGAAGCCGACGATGGCCCCCGAGTTATTGGGGCGCAAAAAGGTGGAGGTGTACCAGGGAAAGACCTTTTCATACAGCACCAACAGCCCCCCGGCCAGCAGCGCGCCCGGCCAAGTGTGGCCCCAGTCGGGCGGCTGATTGGGGATGATGACGTAGATCAGCCCAAACATGATCGCCGCGAAGACCACCGTCGCGAGGAAGACGGCGAAGGGCACCAGCACGGTCACTCCCGAAAACGAGGACGGCTTGAGGGCATTCAAGATGACCTGCGGCACGATGGAGGCCAGCAAGAAGAGCGGCACCAGCACGATGAAGACCAGCAGCATTGTGAGGGCCATCAGGTTTTGCTGCACCAGTTCACGCGCCCGCAAGCGAAAGATGATGCCAAAGCAATTTTCCAGCACGATGAAGAGGCGCGAACCGAGGAAGATGGACGAGACCAGACCGATGATGAAAAAGACCCCCGCGTTGTGCCGCAGATTATCCACGGCGGATTGCACGAGCGTCTGACCCGAACCCGAAGGGAAGATAGCACCGATGTTCTGGATGAGGGTGTTTTCCAGATCGGGGTTGATGGCCCCCAGGGTAAAACCGAGCACGGCCAAGAGGATCAAGAGCAGGGGCAAGCTCGCCATCAAGAAATTGAACGCCAGCATGCCCGAGAGATTGAGAATCCAATCATTGCTGAGCTTGTTGCCGAAGGCGATCACGGGTTTGAGTCGCTCATGCATGGGGATGTTCCCTCCTTGCCTGGTACCTCATCACTTTTTGTGCCAGCCAGACGCATTCCCCGGCATCGTACCATATTGCCTTGCGTCGCGTACATGACCTGCACGAGCGGGGCGAGCGATGAGAGCAAAACACTGGGATAATGCGTCGGCACCCATCAGCGTGCGCACGACACATCGCTGGAAGTTGTGACGGCACGCTAACCATCGGTGGGCATGCCGTAGCGCAAGGCATCGGCGACGCGGAGGGCGCGCCAGGTAGCGCGCACGTCGTGGACGCGCACCATCGCAGCGCCGCGCAGCACGCCCGCCACGGCAGCGGCGAGTGAGGCCTCCAGACGGTCAGCCACCGGGGCGTCGTTGAGGATGTGCCCCAAGGTCGATTTGCGCGAGACGCCCAGCAACAGGGGGCGCTCCAAAGTGAGCAGTTCATCGAACCGTCGGATGAGGGTCATGTTTTCGGCGGGGGTATTGCCAAAGCCGAAGCCGGGGTCCAGGATGATGCGCTCCCGCGCCACGCCCGCCGCCAGCGCGCGGTCGATGCCCCGCGCCAGGTAGCGCGCGACCTCCGCCACCACATCGCCCTTGGTAATGCCGCGCATATTCGCCATGACGATGAGGGGGACGCCCGCCGCCGCCGCGACTTGGGCCATCTCTGGCTCGGCGTGCAAGCCGCTGATGTCGTTCAGCAGATTCGCGCCCGCCGCCAGGGCCGCGCGCGCGACCGCGACGCTGGTGGTGTCGACCGAAATGGGGATGTGCGGTGGCAACGCCGCCCGCAAGGCGCGAATGGCGGGGACGACGCGCGCCGTCTCGACCTCGGGCGGCACCGCCTGGGCATCGGGGCGGCTCGAAGCCCCGCCGACATCGATGATGGTCGCGCCCTCGGCGACCTGTTGCCGCCCCTGCGCCACCGCCCGCGCTGCCCAGGTGGCGGCATCCGCGTCCCGCGCCACCCCATCACCTGAAAACGAATCGGGCGTCATGTTGATGATGCCCATGATGTGCGTGCGCCCACCCCAATCCAGGCGAAAGTCATTCCAGATGGTTGGCGGGTAATTCGGTAGAGACAGTAGAGACATGGGTAGGGCGGCCTCCGATGGCGAGATGATGGTACGTCGCTGATCGTGTGCCTAGCTGCCCAGCAGGCCCCACGATTTCAGCGAACGTTCGACATTCAGCGCGAAGACGCCCTGGAGGACGGCCTCGACATCGGCACGGGTGCGCGCGTCGAGACGCATGACGGGCAGCGCATGCCATTCGGTCGACTGCACCAGGCGCAGCACCTTCAAAGTCAGCAACGGCAGCGGGCGAATGCCGTAGCGCGAGCAATTGGGGCAGACCGCGCCACCCAGTTCGGCATTGAAGCCGTTGTTTTCCACGGGCTGTAAGGGTTCGTCGCAGACCACGCAGGCGTGCAATGCCGGACGGTAGCCGAGCATATCCAGCAAGACCAGCTCAAA
>JBBQSR010000072.1:0-11386 GCA_038234855.1 Ktedonobacterales bacterium
GGCGAACAACAGTTCACGCTAGCGCCGCTCGCCGTTCCCCCAGCGCCCCAAGCGGATGCCGAGGCGGTGCGGCACTACGCCTCCGTCGCCTTGTTTTGCCAGTGTTTGCTGACGGGTCAGCCCCCCATAACCCCCACACCCCAGGAACTCGTCACCATCGGGCAGATCTGCCGCGCGGTGGATGGCCTGCCGCTGGCGATTCGGCTCGTGGCCAGCATGACGCCGCGCTTGCCGCTGGGGGAAGTGCTGGCGCGACTGCTGGCCACGGCCCCCCTGCCAGCGAGCGACCTGCGCGATCTACCCCAGCGGCAGGGGAGCCTGATGCGTGCTATCGCGTGGAGCTACGACCTGCTTGACCCCACCGTGCAGCGCGCCTTTCGCCGGGTCATCGTGTGCGCGGGGGGCGCGTCGCGCGACGCCATCTTCGCGCTCATCGACGTGCCCGCTGGCGAGGAACTGCGCACCCTGGATGGGCTGCTGCAACGCAGCCTGCTCACACGATGGGAAACCACACCCCACTCGCGCTATCTCGTGCTGGCGACCCTGCGCGCCTTCGCCCAGCAGGCCCTGGCCGCCACGCCCGAGGCGGCGGAGGTCGCCGAGACGCATGCCCGCTATTTCGCCGCCTTCGTGGCGCGGATGGGGCCAGTGATGAATTCACCCGATCAGCCCCTCGCCCTGGCACAGCTTGGGGCGGACCACGATAACCTCCGCGTGGCGCTGGCCTGGGCAGCGGAGCACGACGCGGCGGGGAGCGGGCTGGCGATGATCGGCATCCTCTGGCGCTTTTGGCACATCCATGGCTATGTGACCGAGGGGCGCGACTGGACCGAGCGCATCGTGGCGGCGGCGGGGAGCGTCTCGACGCTCGTGGCGGGCCAGGCCTACTATGGCGCGAGCATCCTCGCCAACGAGCAGGGCGACTACGCACGCGCGGCGGCGCTGGCGCACGATGCCCTGGCGATCTTTCGCGCCCTCGATAACACGCTGGGCATCGCGGCGGTGCAAAATCTGGCGGGGAGCATCGCGCGCTATCGGGGCGACTTCGCGGAGGCAGCGGAACGTTTCACCGAAGCCCAGGGCATCTATGAGGTGCTGGGGAACGCGGCGGGGATCGCGCTGACCCTCAACAACCTGGGCACCATCGCCGTGGAGCGCGGGGCCTATGACGAAGCGCAACGCTGCTTTGAGCGCAGCCTCGCCATCAAGCGTGCGGGGATGGACCCACGTGCCATCGCTCTGACCCTGAACAACCTGGGCGACGCCCTGCAATATCAGAGTGCCCATGAGGCGGCGGCGTGCTACCACGAGAGCGAGACGCTTTTCACCGAAATCGCCGACCGCCAGGGCATGAGCATGACACTCATGAATCTGGGCGATCTCGCGCGCTATGCCCACCGCACGGCTGAGGCGCTGGACATGTATGAGCGCGCCCGCGTGGCGCTGAGCGAGATGGGCGACCGCCAGGGCGTCGCGCTGCTCGACGGCAAGCGCGCCCAGGGGTTGCTGGGCCTGGGTGAAAAGCGCCAGGCGCACGAGGCGCTCATGCAGAGCTTGCGCGGCTATGGGGCCGAAGGCAACGACACCCAAATCGCCCATTGCTTCGATGTGCTGGCGTTGCTGCACGGCGCGGCGGGGCACCATGGGGCGAGCGTGCGCCTGCTGGCCTTGGCCCAGACGATGCGCCAAGACGCCGGGACCACCCTGGTGCCAGGGGAACGCGCCATCGTGGCGCAGTGGTTAGCGCGCATGCAGATCGCCCTGGGCGACGCCAGCTATGCCCTGCACTGGCAGGCGGGTACCCAGATGCGCGCGCGGGACGTGCTGGCGGCCACCCTGGCGGCCACCCTGGCGGCGGCGGACGACGACTCAGCCGCCATCGCCCTGGTCGGGTAGGGTCGCGCCGAACCACCGAAACACGCGCAACATGGTGAACGCGGGCACGCCGCCCCCCTGCGCGGGCGCGGCGATGATGAACCCCTGGGCACGCAGCGCCTCGATATCCGCGACGACCTGGGCGCGGGGCAGTGCCGCGTGCGCCTCACTGACCTCTGCCACGGTGAACGTGCCCGAGCGGCCACTCAGCCCCCGAAAGAGCGCGCGTGCGGTCACGGACAATGTCGCAAAGCCGCTGGCGATGGTCGCGCGTAGCGACGGCTGGCTCCCCGAAAGCGAAAGGAATTCTAGCCCCGCATCAGGGGTGAGGTAGGCGCGCAATTCATGCAGCGCCAGCACCCGCGTCCGGGCGGCGACCAGTTCCAGCGCCAGGGGATGCCCATCCAGGTGGCGACACAGATCGACGATGGTCGCGAGTTGGGCGGGGGTGGCCGTGAAATCGGGCCTGGTGGCACGCAGATGATAGAGCAACAGCGACACCGCGCCGAACTGCTCTATGTCGACATCCGTCAGGGCACCCACGGGCGGCAGAGCCAGCGGTGTGACGGCCAACTCTTGCTCACCAGAGATGCCGAGCGGGGCGCGGCTGGTGACCAAGACCTTGATGCCCGGCGTCGTCGCCAGCAGGGCGGCGAGGTGCGCCGCCGCGTCGCGCACGCTGTCGCAGCCATCGCAGACCAACAGCAGGTCGTGGTCGTGCAGCATCGCCCCCAGCCGCGCCAGCGCATCGGCGGGATGGCACCCGGTGACGCCCAGATGCCGCAAGACGCCCTCGGGCAGCGAGGCGCTGGCGGCGTCTTCGCCCAATGGGACCACCGCGACCCCCTCCGCGAAGTGGGCGGTGAGGGCGCTGGCGACCTGGATCGCCAGGCGCGTCTTGCCGATGCCTAGCGGCCCCGTGAGGGTGAGGCAACGCACGGTGGGTCTACCCAGCAGATGCACCGCCGCCGCTTCGAGGTGCTCGCGCCCGATGAGCGGGGTCAGCGGCACTCGCAGCGGCGCGGGGCGCAGGAGGTCGGCGGCGTGGGTCGCGCCGCTGGCACCGCGCAGCCGTCGCACCGCCCCGACGAAGTGGGCACGTTCCGCCCCCTGCAAGCGCAGCGCGTCGGCCAGCGCGCGAATGGTGGCGCGCTGCGGGGCGGCATTGATGCCGCGCTCGATGTTGCTGATGGCGCGCACGCTGACATCGGCCAGTTCGGCGAGTTGCTCTTGCGTCAGGTGTCGTGCGACCCGCCACTGGCGCAGCAGCAACGCGATGAGCGATGGGGATGATGGCGACATGAGCGGCTCCCATTGATGGCGCGCAAGCGGCCCGCACACCTCTCCATGCTTCATGGATAGCCGACATCTCGCCAGATTGCAAGGGATTTCGCCCCCTAGGCGGCAATTCTGTGGGTAATCTTGCCGATTGTTCGTGGTCGGCGTGCCGCCCATCCGGTATATCTGAGGATGTGAGGGGGGCGAACCGTGTGCCCCCACTCAATCATCCCCACCATGAGGAGTACGTATGCAGCAGAATTTCGGTATGCGCCGTTTCGTCCCCGCCGCTGTACTATGCGCCGCGCTGTGTATCTTTGCCGCGTGCGCATCGGGCGGCTCATCAACGGGCAACGGGGGCGGCTCGACCTCCACCGCGACGATGCCGACGAAGACCGTCAAGACCAAGCCAACTGGTCCCATCACCGTCAATCAGGCGCTCTGCGACCGCGTCCTCACCAAAGACGAGGCCGGGCAGATCACGAAAACGACCGTGACGAGCGTGAAGATCATTGACACTGGTGAAGGTGGGTCGTGCAACTACGAGACAGCAGCGAATCGCGCCGCCGTCTTCGTGGCCTTCTTTCCGGGTGGTGCCGCCGCCGTGCAAGGCGAGCAAGACCAACTGAAAAACCAGCCAGGGTTCAAGGGGACCGTCACCCCCATCAGCGGTTTGGGCGACTCCGCCATCGGCATCGTCAACCCCATTACGGCGGGCCTTATTCAGTACCACGTCTCGGTGGCATATGGCACCCTCTTCCTCGACTGCGTCTTGCCGAAATCGACGGCGGGCGATGCCGCCGCCATCGACCAGCTCAAGCAGGTGGCACAGTTGGTGCTCGACCGACTCTAGTCGCCCTACGCCCTCGCCGGACCGATGGCCAGGCGCAGCGTGACGCCCCATCGTTCGCCGGGGGCGAGATCCAGCGGCCAGCGCAGCACCACGGTGGAGCACTGATAGCCGCGCTCGAAGCCCGCCTCCGAGTTCGAGACGCTCCAGATGGGGAAGCGCCACAGGTCCGCCGGGGTGCCGGGGGTCAGCGTGACGCTCACCCCCGCGCCCGCGTTTACCAGCGCCACCTCGCGCACGCCCCGCGCCGTGTCGGCCATATCCAGCGCGGGCGTCTCGGCGGGGCGCTCGCCATCGATCAGGTACCAGGCCATCGGGTTGTGGCCGCCGCCGAGCATCCCCCAGTTGCTTTCCGTGGCGAACTGGGTGCGCAGCCGCCGCGTGCCAGCGTTGTGCAGCGTATAGGTCACGTGCAGCGTGGCACCATCGGCATCGAAGGCGATGCGCTTGCGCAGCCGCAACGGAATGGCCCCCTTGCCGTCGCGCACCGTGCCATCGTGCCACAGATCCACAGCCAGCGCGTCGGCCCCCTCGCCCTCCACATGGTGTGCATAGCGCGCGTCGGTGAAGTCGCCCAGTTCTTCGTAGCGCATGTCGACCAAGTCATCCAGCGTGGTGGTGGCGGCGAAGAAACGTTCGCGCAGCACCGCGCGCCGCACCGGATCGTAATGCAACAGCTTCTCTAGCCCCGCCTCTTTGGCTTGCACCAGATCGTGAATGCTGGCGGCCTCGCCCTCGTGCAATTCCTCCTCGGCGTCGAGGTCGATGGGGTGGGCGGGCATGGCCAGGGGATCGGTGGGCACGACGACCTTCACCTTGTGAGTGAGCAGCTTGTCGTGGTACGCCTCGGGGCGGCGCGCCAGCGTATCAACCACGTTGAAGGGCTGTGGCTTGTAATCCCACTCAAAGATCGTGCCGCCGTCGTGGGGTGCCAGATAGACATCCATCGTGCGACTTTCGATCAAGATTTCTTCGCGCCCGTCGCAGTCGAAATCGGTCAGCGTCACGGTGGGGGCGGCGCTCGCAAACGCGTCATCGGCGATGGCCTCGGCGTGGATGAGATGCTGATAGATGGCGGAGCGGATGTCGGCCAGGTACAGCCCGCCAAAGAGGCCGTGCCAATAGCCGCAGTTGCACTGGCCCATCCACAGTTGGTCCAGCGCGGCCTGGGTCTGGTCTGGCCCCAGCGCGGCGGCGGCATCCCGGACCTTGCCATGGACGCGCAGCATCTTTTTGTGGAAGTTGTTGGCCTCGGGATATTTCGCGGCGAAGTTGCGCCACGTGCCGCCATGCATGAAACCGCTGAGGTCGCTCTGCGCCGTCCCCTTCAGGTCATGGTGGATGCGGCTAAAGAGGGCGGACCGCTCGGCGGGCAGCGCCCATTCCATCATCTCGGCATACGACGCGGTGGGGATGTAGACGCGGCCCAGCGGCTCTTCGCGCGCCATATATTCGCTGAGGTGCACCGTTTCGAGCCATTCGCTGTTGGCCTCGAACATGGCGAAGAGTTGCTCCATATAGCCGCGTCGCCACATGCGATCATACGTGTCGGGCCACGAGCCAAACTTTTCGCCATCGTCGGCCAACACCACCAGGCGTGGTGCCCCCGCCGCCGCGTCATACAGTTCGCGAAAGGTCGCTTCGATGCGCGGTACCGGCTTCCAAGGGATCGCCTCGCGGATGACCTTGGGGTTCGGGAAGATGCGCAGCATGTGCCCTTGATCCTCGGTCAAATAATAGCCATAGAGATCCTGGCTGCCCAGCCCCGCCATGATGAAATGCGTGTCATCGAGGATGGTGTAGCGCACCCCGGCGCGTGCCAACGGCGCGGGCAGCGATGGCTCCCACACGCGCTCGGTCAGCCACAGCCCCGTTGGCTGCACGCCGAAATGCGTGGCGATGGCCTGGTTCATCTTGATGATCTGCCCGTGCTGGTCGAACTCCGGCAGGATGGGAAGGATCGGCTCATAGTAGCCGCTGGTCAGCATCTCGACTTGGCCGCGCGCCACCAGCCGCGCGACCTGCGCGACGTAGTCGGGGTGCTCGGCCAGCAACCAGTCGAGCAGGGGGCCGCTGTAGTGCAGCGAGACACGCACGCCGGGGTGGCGTTCCAGCGCGTCGAGGAGGGGGGCGTAACAGACCTCATACACCTGGGAAAAGACCCAGGGAAAATTGCCGACCGGCTGGTGCTGGTGCAGCACCCAGCCGAATGCTAATTTCTTCGCCAAATGACTGCTCCCATGTGCAGCGCCACTGCCCTGTATGCCGACGCCACGATTGTGCTTTCTTCTTATTGTAGCACCCCTTTCTAGATCGGTATAGTAAGATCTTTGGGGAAAGTCATGCGCTGAGCGTGCTACAATGTCTCTTGGATACAATACCTTTTGGAAAGGTGAGCATTAGCCAATCGAGTGAGCTATGAACCAGGACTATACCCCCCTTCGCCTGAGCGACAACAGGAATTGCACATGGGCTATTCTCGCAATATTGCCGCGAAAAAGCCCCCCTATGCGCGTTTGCGTATCGCCACATGTGAAGAATTTTGCTGTGTCTGCGATGAACGCAATTGGATGTGGCATGCAGGACACAACCGCGCTACCGCTAACTTTAGCTATGCGAATATGCAGGGGATTGACCTAGATAACGCATTTGGTCTGCTTTGGGACATCAATTTCAGCCATGCCAACCTCTCCTTTGCACGTCTCTCACGCTTAGACATGGAATGGCCCGATATGAGTCATGCGAACCTTGCAAAATCCGATTTCTCACAAAGTCTCTTTCAAGCGGTCAATTTGCAGGGCGCACAACTACGTGAGTCCATCTTGGTGAGGACAAAGTTCTGGAGCGCACACTTGCAAGACGCAGATCTGACTGGGGCAGATCTCACAGATGCTGATATCAGTGGGAGTATCTGCAATGGTGCCAGTTTCCGCTATGCTACGTTGACCGATGTCTCATGGAAAGGGGCCAACCTCGCCAAAGCGCAACTCTACGGCGCGACGAGCAATGACCCTGACCTGCAAGCACTCATCGAGCGAGCCGATCCGTAAACGGTGATGTGCTATCCTATGAGCACCTATGAATGAATCGCCCCTTCCCTTTCGCGTCGTCCATGAGGATGCGCACCTGCTGGTCGTGGAAAAGCCAGCGGGCATGGTGACGCACCCTGTCTATAAGCACGCGGATGGCACGCTGACCGACTTCGTCTGGGCGTGGTATGACGCGCGCGGGCTGCCGCACCCCTGGCTGCTGCATCGGCTGGATAAAGACACCTCAGGGCTGATCCTTTTTGCCCGCACGCCCGACATGCTACGCGTCGGCGTGCGCCAGTTCGAGGACCACACCATCGCCAAGGAATATGCCGCCGTCGTGTGGGGCGCAGAGTTGCCGGATAGCGGGATGATCGACCTGCGGCTGATGCGCGATCCGGCGGATCGCCGCCGCGTCATCGTCGCGCCAGAGGGTGCCGGTCAAGCGGCCCAGACGCGCTATGCCGTGGCCGAGCGCCACGGCGACACCGCGCTGCTGCGGCTGTGGCCCGTCACCGGACGCACCCACCAACTGCGGGCGCATCTGGCCAACATCGGGCACCCCATCATGGGCGATCCGGTCTACGCGACGGGCCGTCCCCCGGCGGCGCGGCTGCTGTTGCACGCGGCCAGCATCACGCTCATGGTGCCACGTGTGGGTGGCGGGCCGACCCAGCGCGTGACCTTTCTGGCCCCTTTGCCGCCAGACTTTGCAGCAGCCCTCCCTTGGGCGCATAATAGATGAAGACGATCCTGTGGTCCCCGCCAACGCGCCGTTAGGACGCACCGCTGCCCTCTTGCCGCATGACGCGCCGGGGGGAACGGGGATCATTCCCCGATAGAGAGGACGAACCTTCCCATGCATCTGCCATCCATCGAGGCGGTTGGTCGGCACCACCGCCAAATCTACATCTCACCGCATTATGATGACGCGGTGCTCTCGTGCGGGGGCAGCATGGCGCTGCAACGCATGGCGGGCCATCAGGCGCTGGTCGTCACGGTCTTTGGCGGCGGCAACGATAAGCCCCTCTCGGCCTTTGGCCAGCAGCTTCACCGCGAGATGGGCTTTGGCACCACGGCGGCGGAGGCCGTGGAGCGTCGCCAAGAGGAAGACGCGGCGGCCTGTGAGCACGTGGGGGCCGATACGCTGTGGCTCGACTTCCCCGAGGCACTCTATCGCGGCTATGAGGGGCGCGAGGCCCTCTTTGGCGGCGTCAATCGCACCGATGTCAGCTACGAAGACCAGATCGCCGCCATCCTCCTGGAGGTCCGCAGCCGCGCGCCGCTGGCCGTGGTCTACGCGCCCATGGGCATCGGCCACCACGTCGACCATCAGCTCGTCTCATCGGCGGCGGACCGCCTGACGCAGCAGGGCGCGAACATCAAGTTTTACGAAGATTTCCCCTACGTCGCCGCGCCGGGTGCCCTGGCCGACCGCCAGCGCGAACTGGGGCTGAAGATGGAACCGGAACTGAACGAAGTCTCGTTGCAGTTGCCCCTGCGCATCGAGGCCATCGCCCTCTATCGCAGTCAGGTCCCCCAGCTTTTCACCACCGAGGACGCCATGCGCCAGATGGTCGAGTCGTACAGCGGATCGCTCCGCACGACCTATCCCGGCATCAAGATCGAGCGATATTGGCACTGGTAGGGGAAGACACGACACGAAGGGCACAAAGGTCAAAGAAGCAACGCGAAAGTTGGGGAGGATGCGCGAGGTGAGCGAGCCGTGCCCCACTTTCGCCAAGGTGGTTGGGAGGAGTAAGCGAACATCATGACACAGCGTCACATCACCGCTGAGGATCTCTATCGTTTCCAGATCGTCGGCGATCCCCAGGTGTCGCCCGATGGGCAGCGCATCGCGTATGTGGTCAAGGCGATCGACCGCGAAACCAATGCATATCGCACGAGCATCTGGCTGGCCCCCAGTGCGGGCGGCCTCGGCGCGGCGCAGCCCTTCACCAGCGATGGACGCAGCCCACGCTGGTCGCCCGATGGCACCCGGCTCGCCTTCGTCTCGGACCGCGCGGGCACGCTGCCAGCACCCGAGGGCGACGAAGGAGCGGGCAAGCGCGACAAACGGCTGGGCAAGGGCAAGCCCCAGATCTGGGTCATCGCCACGCAGGGGGGCGAGGCGCGGCAAGTGACCTTCGCCGAGCAGGGGGCGGGCAGCCCCGTCTGGTCGCCGGATGGCACGCGCATCCTTTTCACCGCCGATGTGGGCGACTTCCCCGAGGTGCCCGAGCACGACGGCAAGCCCGAACCGCGCGTCCATCGCATCAAAGACCTGATCTATCGCTTCAATGGCGCGGGGTACATCTACCAGAGCCGCTCGCATCTCTTCGTCGTCCCCGCCGAGGGCGGCGCGGCGCGGCAACTGACCGATGGCGACTGGAACGACGGCGACGCGGCTTGGTCGCCCGATGGCCGCCAGATCGCCTTCAGCACCGACCGCCACGCCGACCGCTGGCGCAGCATGCACGGCCAGATCTGGCTGATGGAGGCCGATGGCAGCAACCAGCATCCCCTGCTGGCCGAGGACGATTTCAATTACTTCGAGCCGTCGTGGTCGCCCGATGGGCAACAGATCGCGTGCTTTGGTCACGCGCAGTTTGGCAGCGGTGGCCACGCCGACCTCTTCGTCGTGCGGCCCGGCGCGTCGCCCCGCAACCTGACGGAGCACGCCACCATCGAATTCGGCGATTCGGTCGGCAGCGACATGCGCAATGACCACGCCGACGGCACCCCGCGCTGGGCACCCGATGGCCAATCACTCTTCCTGGTGGGCGAGGCGCGCGGCGCGACCAATGTGGTGCGCCTGACGCTGGATGGCACCCTCCGCGACATCACCAGCGGGCAGCATCATCTGGTCGGCTTCTCGGTCGACCGCGCGGCCAACACCTTCGCGCTGGCCGTGGCCGATACGCAGCAACCGGGCGACATCTTCGTTCACTGGGCGGATTCGGGCGACACCGTGCGGCTGACCGATGTCAACCACGACATCCTCGGTGAACTGCGTCTGAGCACGCCCGAGGAGTTCACCTTCACCGGGGCACAGGGCTGGGAGATCGAGGGCTGGATCTTGCGGCCCGCCGATTTCGATGCGAGCAAAGACTATCCGCTGATCCTCGAAATCCACGGTGGCCCCGAGACGGCGTATGGCTACACCTTCGTGCACGAGTTCCAGTTGCTCGCGGCACAGGGCTACGTGGTGGTCTATAGCAACCCGCGTGGCAGCACCGGCTATGGCCGCGAGTTCACCCAGGCGGTGCGCGGCATCTGGGGTCAGGCCGACTATGAAGACATGATGGCGGCGGTCGATGCCGTCATCGCGCGCGGCTCCATCGACACGGCTCGGCTGGGCGTGACGGGCGGCAGCTATGGCGGCATCATGACCAACTGGATCGTCGGCCACACGGATCGCTTCAAGGCCGCCGTCACGCAGCGCAGCATCAGCAACCTGGCGAGCTTCTTTGGCACTAGCGATGTTGGCTCGTGGTACAGCATCAACCACTGGGGTGGCCCCCCCTGGCAGACGCCCGAGCGCCACGCCTTCCATTCGCCGCTGACCTATGTCGAGCAGATCAAGACGCCGCTGCTCATCATCCACAGCGAGCAAGACTGGCGCTGCCCCATCTCGGAGGCCGAGCAACTCTTCGCCGCGCTGAAGTGGCTGCGGCGCGACACCGAGTTCCTGCGCTTCGACGGATCGGACCATGACCTGTCGCGCAATGGGCACCCACGGCTGCGCCTCGACCGCCTGAACGCCATTCAGGAATGGTTCACGCGCTACATCCCCACCGGCCCGACGTCCGATGACGCGCACGCCCACAACGGCGTGACCAATGGCGACGGGGAATTAGCCGACCTGGAACCCGTCTCGTCGCACATCTGACCGCCGCTATCGGCGAAAACGTGGCCCTGGGGAAACGGATCTCCCCAGGGCCACGCGGCTACTTGGCGACGGTGTAGCCCGCGTCGTCGAGCACCGCTTCGAGCGTGTCGAGCGAGACTTGCGCGGGGTCATAGGCAAAGGTGACGGTCCTGACGCAGCACCTGCCCAGCGGCGCGATGGCAGTCCCAGCCGATGTAGCCCACACTGGGGCCATAGGCCGGAATTCCACCGTAACGGAGGAAAAGAAACCACGCGAGTGCTGGCCGCATTGCCTCATCACGCACTAAGCCTCCTTGACTGGCAGCGCTGCGATGCTCGCTGATATGCGTCAGCCGCAGAAAAGCCGACGGTCCCTGATAGGTCAGGTGGCAGACATGATAGGCGCTACCGTGCACAAAGGCGAGGTCGTGGCCTCGGAATTGCCAAGCAGTCTGTTATGCGGGTGCGGGCACCTTCAATTGT
>JBBQSR010000073.1:0-11381 GCA_038234855.1 Ktedonobacterales bacterium
GTGCAAGAAGCGCGCGTTGGCCCCCGACCACAGGCGGCGTGGCGGGCGGCGCTGGGCGATGCGCGGCGTGATACGCGCCAGATCGCGCTCCACCTGCGCATCATACGAGCGAAAGGCCAGCAACTGCACATTGGCGAATTCCAGCAGGAAGGTCGCGTCGCCCCGCGCCCCCGGATCGGGTTCGATGACCACCGCGCTCGTCCAGGTCAGCACGATCAAATCATCGGCGTAATAGCTGAGCGGCGTCGCCAGCGCGGCGGCGGCCTGGCTGAGCGGGCGACGTTCGCCGAGCGCCAATTGTAAAAGGGTCGGGTGCCGCGCCAGGGTCGAGGCCGTCACGCCCTCCCCCGCGCTCAGCCGCTCGATGACAAAGATGCCATAGTCCTCGGTCTGCACCGTGTCATTGGGGCGCATGAGGGCCGGGGCCAGCGTGGCGGCGAGTGCCGCGTGCTCGCGCACGAAAAGGTCGACGATGGCGGCGGGGTAGACCTGCACCTCGGCTTGCAGGTCGATGGCGGCTTCCCAGGTGAGGTGCACCGGCAGCGGCACGATGATGCGCAGGCTGACGATGCCCAGGTCATAGATGCGGGCGCGCAGTTGGCCGCGCACCGTCTGTCCGCGCAGAGGGCATTCCACCGTGCCCAGGGCGACCTCTAGCGGGGGCGCGGGCATGTCGATGTTGCCGCCGCGCGAGACGATGGGGCGCACGCGCTCCGTAGCCAGTACGGCGCGGGCGCGATCCAGGTCGATGCTATCCGCGACGTCGAAAAGCTGATAGAGATGCAGCGACGCGCTCTCGATCTCGGGCAACTGGGCCGCGCGCAGCAGCCCCAGTCGCTCGGGCAATGCGGCATCCATCGTCGTCATTCGACCAGGTGGCCGTCGAAGCGCACCACCCCAGCGTGGCGGTCGGTGATGGTGCGCGTCACCTCGACACGCACCACGTCGCCGATCCCCTGCGCGATGTCGTCGTTGCCGATGATGCGCACCTCGGACTGCACATCGGGGTTCACCAGCCGCGCCACCACGCACAGCACATACGGCTGCTCTTGCCCCTCGAAGCTGGCTCGCAGCCCCGTCTCCTTGCTGACAATCGTCCCTTCCAAAACCATCGCTCGCCCTCCTGCCGAAATTCACACGCTCACCCCCACACTATACGCCATGGATAGAGTGACAATGCGATGTGCCGGGGGGGCCAGCATGTTTACCCGCTGGCGCTTGCTGTTGTCGTCTGCTTGGCCACTTGCAGCGAGCGCCACCAGTAAAAGGTCGCCCAGCCGCGCCAGCCCGCCCAGGCCTCGGCGCGGGCACGCACCTCGGCCTCGCTGGCGTGGCGGCCCAGCCCATAGGCCCGCCCGATGGCCGCGCGCAGCCCCAGGTCGCCCGCTGGCAGGGCATCCGCCGCGCCCAGGCCGCGCATCAGCACGCACTCCGCCGTCCAGCGTCCGATGCCTTTGTAGCGGACCATCGCGGTGACGGCGTCCTCGATGGGCAGCGTCGCCAATTGCGCGAAATCTAGCGCCCCACTCGCCACCGCCTGTGAGACGCCGATGACATAGGCCGTCTTTTGGCCGCTGAACTGGCGTGCCCGCAACAGGGCAGGGTCAAGCTGCGCCACCGTCGCGGCATCGGGGAAGACAGGGTAGACCTGCCCAGCGACCGTCATCTCGCTCCCCGTCAGGGCCAGCAGCGCCCGCTTCAGCGTCGCAGCGAAGGTGGTGTTGATCTGCTGACCAATGATTGCCCACAGCAGCGACTCATACGGCGACGCGACGATGATGGAGCGCAACGTGGCGGCTTCGCGCGCGACCGCCCAAAAGACGGGGTCAGCCGCCGCCACCGCCAGGAATGGCGCGGGGTCGACCATCAGCGCGAAGGTACGGCAGATCTGCTCTTCGGCGGCGGCCAGCAGGGCGTCATCCACGGCGTCCGCCGTGACGCGCAGCGCCAGTCGGGGCTGGTCGGTCGTGCCAAGGGATCGCAGTTCCAGCAGCGCATCGCGGCCCACGAGGCGCAGCGCGCGACAGTACGCATCAGCCGTGACGCGCTCGAGGATGGCCCAATGCGCGCCACGGAGGTAGGCGAGGGCCGCCGCGAAGTCATAGGGCGCGACGGGCGTAATGATGACCTCGCGCGTGGTCAGCGTCTCGGTCATGCCAGCCCCACCAGCGCCGGGGTCGTCGGCTGGCAGAGCGCGCAGGGGGTGAAACCCGCCGCCACGCCTTCTTCCCCCGCCGTGAAGATGCGCGGGCAACGGTCGACGTAGCGGCGCGCGCGGGCACAGGTGGGGCGACAGAGCGTCTTCGTCGCGCGGAGGCCCAGCAGCGCGCCCGCTGGCAGCCGCGTCAGCCATGCGGCATAGTCGGCGTCGCTGGCGCTGGCGGGCATCGCACCCTCCATCGTCAATAGCAGGCGTTTCAGGGGCATGCCGGGGCCATAGCCCGTCAGCCGCCCATCGCTGCCCACGATGCGGTGGCAAGGAATGATGGGGGCCAAAGGATTCGCGCCATTCGCCATCCCCACCGCGCGCGTCGCATCGGGGTTGCCCAGTTCCCGCGCGATGTCGAGGTAGCTGCGCGTCGCGCCATACGGCACGCGCGCCACGGCATCCCACGTCGCGCGGTGAAACGCTGGCCCCTGGGTGTCGAGCGCGACGGTGAATTCGTGCCGCTCGCCCCCGAAATAGTCCGCGAGTTGCTGCAAAGCGGATGCGAGATGCGAACGTGCGGCGGATGTGGCATCGGTGGTGATGGTGATGCGCGGCGGGTCGGTCCCCGCTGGCGGCGCACCATGCCAACTGGGCAGGTGAATCTCGCGGATGCCAGCATCCGAGGCGACGACATGGGTAGCGCCGGCCCAGGTCGAGACGTACCCCTGCCCAAGGGTTTCCCCATCGGTAATCGCAAGGGGGAGGGGCATCGATGCGCGTTGGCGCGTTTCGGTCATATCTTGGCCTCCGGTCAGGTAGTGGGGCGGCAGAGCTTGCAGGGACGATAGCCCTTGTCTGCGGCCTCGGCGGGGGAATGGAAGTAGACGCGGTTGCGATCCTGCATATGCTTGCCAGAGTAGCAGGTCGGCAGGCAATAGATCTTGGTCGTGCGGCTCCCCTGGAAGCGCAGCCCCTCGCGGGCCAGCGATTGCAGCCCCTCTAGGTCGACACCCTCATAGTGCAAGATGCGGTCTTTGCTGAGCGTGCCGCCACCCGAGTAGCGGCCCAGCGCGCCATCTGACTTGATGACGCGGTGACAGGGGATGAGCAGCGGCAAGGGATTGTGCGCCAGCGCGGTGCCCACCGCGCGCACGGCCCCCGGCGTGCCCACCTCGCGGGCGATCCAGGCATAGGACCGCACCTCGCCACGGGGGATGCGCCGCGTCACCGCCAACACCGACCGCTGAAAGGGCGTCAACTGCGCCAATTCCTCATCCGCGACGTTCTGGCGCTTGCCGCCGATGGCCGCGAGGATGCGCCGCGCCAGCCGGGGCGGCAGGGCAGCCGTCCGCTCGGGCAGTACGCCGAATTCACGTTGGGCTTCGTCCAGCAGATACACTTCGTTGCCACCCGTGATCAAGCGGAGCCGTGTGCCCTGGTAGACCACCAGCAGGTCGCCCACCGGCGTCGCCAGGGGAGCGAAATAGTACGCCGCCTCCACGCTGGGGGGGCCGACCAGCTCCGCGCGCAGGGCCAGGCGAAAGGCGGGGTCCATCAGCGGCGGTGCGTTCGTGGCGAGGTGCTGCGCCAGCGCCGCCAGATCGGCGTCGCGGGCGATGGGCGCGGTTTCTTCATTCAGCATTGTGCGTGCCTCCTTTCGTCCCATATGCCAGAGGCCAGGGCAGCCGCGCGCAAGGCTTGCAGCGCGCGGTAGGCGAGTTGTTTCGTGGCGGCGGGGGTCTTGCCCAACAGCGGAGCAATCGCCGGATAGTCCATTTCCTGCGCGTATCGCAGGATCAAGATGCGCTGGTGCTGCGGCGTCAGCGTCGCCACCAGTTGCCAGAGTGCCGTGCGTTCCTCATGTTGGATCACCCCGTCGAGCGCGGGGGGATCGGTCGTGATGAGTTGGTCCAGCAGCGCGGGCTGGGCGTCGAGCGAGGCCCCGGCTCGCGCGCGCTGGCGCTCGTGGCCTACGCGCGCGGCGATGCTGAGCAGCCATGCCAGGAAGGGCCGCCCGCGCTCCTCGTAGCGCCCCAACAGTTCCAGTGCCCGGCGATACGTTTCCGCCGTCACGTCCTGGGCCAGATGGTGGTCGCCCATGTGGCGATAGGCATAGGCATACACCGCGTCCACGGTGCGGTCATAGAGCGCGCCAAAGGCGGCGCGGTCGCGCTGTGCCCGGCGCACCAGGTCGGCTTCGTCGTTCGCGGGCGGTGCGGTTGGCGTGGTCGCCACGTCCCCCATCGCTGGTGCCCCCCTTCGCGTCACATTCCTTCATGATATGACGTGAGGGGCGACAGCGTAACACAGCGGCGATGATCTCACCCCTTGACAGCCGTTCAGCCACACTTTATCATTCATTCAATCGCCTGAATAACTCGTGGGGGCACGGGCATGGGGAGGCCACGATGACGCATGCCGACAATGACGAGCGGCGCGGGGCCATCTTGGCGGCGACGGTGCGGGTGCTGGCGCGCGAGGGCATCTCCGCCGCGACGACGCGCAAGATCGCGTCTGAAGCCGAGGTGAACCAGGCGATGCTCGGCTACTACTTCGGCAGCAAAGACGAATTGCTCTTCGCCGTGCTGCAAGAGATGATGCGCCAGACGCAGGCGGTCGTGCTCGCCACGCGCTCCAGCGACCAGACACTGCGCGGGATGATCGCCGCCAGCATCACCGCCTTTTGGGAGACGGTGGAACGCGACCCATCCATCCAACTCATGCAACTGGAATTGACGCTCTACGCCCTGCGCCAACCGGAATCAGCGTGGCTGGCGCGGCAGCAATACGCGGGCTATGGGGCGGTCATCGCCCAGATCGTGCGCGAGGGCTGCGGACAGACCGGCGAGGTCTGCGCCGTGGCGTATGACGCGCTGGCCCGCTTCATCATGGGTGGGCTGGATGGGATGATCTTGCAATTCGTCAGCGACCAGGATGCCGCACGTGCTCACCGTGAACTGGCGCACCTCATCGCCGCCGTCATCGCCCTGGCCGAGGGAACGGCCCCACTCGCCGCCAAGGGGGAATCCGCCGTATGACCACCACGACCAGTAACGCCGCGCCCGCCAGCATCCCCGACCTGACGCGCACGTATAGCGCCTATCGCGCGACCTTCGCGGGCCATCGGCTCCCCTTCGCCTATGTCGATCTCGATCTGCTCGATGCCAACATCCAGCAAGCGTTGGCGCGGGCGGGGGCGAAGCAGATCCGCCTAGCGTCGAAGTCGATTCGCAGCGTCGCCATCTTGCGGCATGTCTTCGCGGCGGATGAGCGGTTCCGGGGGATCATGTGCTACACGGCGCACGAGGCGGCATGGCTGGCGGGCCTGGGCTTCGATGACCTGCTGCTCGGATACCCCACCTGGCACGCGGATGATGTGGCGGCGGTCGCTGACCACATCCGCGCGGGCAAACAGATCACCCTCATGGTGGATAGCATGGAACACGTCGAGCATCTGGCAACGCTGGCACAGCGGTTCGGCGTGCGGCTGCCCGTGTGCATCGAGGTAGATTGCTCGATCGACGTGCCGGGGCTGCACTTCGGCGTGTGGCGCTCGCCGCTGCGGACGCCCGAGCAGGTGCGGCCCATCGCCGCGCGCATCCTGGCTTCGCCACACCTGACGCTGGACGGCATCATGGGCTACGAGGCGCAGGTGGCGGGCCTGGGCGACGCCTTCCCCGGCCAGGGCGCGCAAAATCGGTTGGTGCGTGCGCTGAAGCGGCGCTCCATCGGCGTCGTCGCGGAGCGGCGCACGGCCATCCTCGCCCTGCTGGTTGAGATGGGCGCGTCGCTGCGGTTCGTCAATGGCGGCGGCACCGGCAGCCTGGCGACCACACGGGAAGAAACGGGCGTCACGGAGATCACCGTCGGCTCCGGCTTCTACGCTCCTGGGTTGTTCGACAATTATCGCGAATTCCGCTTCTTGCCAGCGGCGGGCTTCGCCATCGAGGTTGTGCGGCGTCCAGCGCCGGATCTCTACACCTGCCTGGGCGGCGGCTACATCGCCTCTGGCTCGGTCGGGCCAGAAAAGCAGCCCAAACCCTATCTGCCCGATGGCGCGCGGCTGCTGGCGCGCGAAGGCGCGGGCGAGGTGCAGACGCCCATCCACTACACCGGACCCGAGACATTGGGGCTGGGCGACCCCATCTTCCTGCGCCACAGCAAGGCGGGCGAATTGTGCGAGCATTTCACGCATCTGGCGCTGGTGCGGGGTGGCCGCGTCATCGATGAAACGCCGACCTATCGCGGCGACGGGCAATTATTTTTGTAGGGGGGATACCAATGAGCAAAGAGGCGGCCCTAAGAGCAGGCAATTGGCGCAATTGGTCCGGGTCGGTGCACAGCCACCCGCGCGAGGTCATCATGCCTGCCAGTATCGATGAACTGGCGCAGCGGGTCGCGGAGATCAGCCGCGCGGGGCGGCACCTGCGCGTGGTGGGTGCGGGCCACTCCTTCACGCCGCTGGTGGGGACGGACGACGCGCTGGTGTCGTTGGACCGCATGCAGGGCATCATCCGCGCAGACGAGGCGGCGGGCACCGTGACGGTGTTGGGCGGCACGCGGCTCTTTCGCCTGGGGCCAGACCTGCAAGCGCGCGGCGTGGCGCAAGAGAACATGGGCGATATCAATCAGCAAAGCATCGCGGGGGCCATCAGCACGGGCACGCATGGCACGGGCGCGGGCTTCGGCAGCATCGCCACCCAGGTGGAGGCGCTGACGCTGGTGACGGCCAACGGCGATGTGCTGGAATGTTCGCGCGCGCAAAACGCCGAGGTCTTCGACGCGGCTCGGGTGAGCCTGGGGGCGCTGGGCGTCATCGCCGCCGTGACGCTGCGGGTGGTGCCCGCCAAACGCGTGCGCCTGGTGACGCGCCGCGAACGCCTCAGCCACATGCTGGAGCATCTGGAAGAGTACAAGCGCGACAACAGCCACTTCGAGTTTTACTGGTTCCCCTACACCGATGGCGGGCAGACGAAGTTCGTCAACGAGACGGACGACGCGACATCAGGCGGGGGCCTGTGGGCGAATTTCAACAAGATCGTGGTGGAAAACGGCGCGTTGTGGGTCTTCTCGAAGGCCAGCCAGCTCGTCCCACCGCTCGCCCCGACGATCTGCAAAATTTCGCTGGCGGGCATCAGTCCGCTCAACGAGGTCAATGACAGCCACCGCATCTACGCCACGCCGCGCATGGTGCGCTTTCAAGAGATGGAGTACAGCATCCCCGCCGACCAGTTCACGACGGTGATGGGCGAGGTGCAGGCACGCATCACACAGCGCCGCTACAAGGTGAATTTCCCCATCGAGTGCCGCTTCGTCCGGGGCGACGACCTGTGGCTCAGCACGGCGTATGGCCGCGACTCGGCCTACATCGCCGCGCATGTGTTTCGCGGCATGCCCTACAAGGACTATTTCGCGGGGTTGGAAGAGATCTTCACGCGCTATGGTGGGCGCCCACACTGGGGCAAGCACCACACGCGTGACGCCGCCTACCTGGCCGCGCACTATCCGCGCTGGGCCGATTTCCAGCGGGTGCGCGCGCAGATGGACCCCAACGGCGTCTTCCTGAATGACTACCTGCGCGGCCTCTTTGGCGTCGATGCGGTGGTGAGCGAGGGGGCATCACTAGCAGGAGCGAACGCGGCGGAGTAAGGGGGTGGCGGGCGCGGGGGCGGGTGAAACCGCGCCTGAACGCCTGCGGGCGAGGGTGGCGGGATCGCGTTTGCCCAACGCTAGCGCATATGATGCGTATCCGGTGTCGGGGTTTTGCGCCAATGGTTGCCATACGCGATCCCGTCCCCCTCGCCCGCTATGCCCTGCCATCTCATTCATATTAGGAGGCATCATCGTGACATCATCTTCATCCGACGCGCCGACGACTTTGCGCGGGCAACTCGTCGATGACGTGCCACAGGGCGATGGCAAACTGCACGCGAATAGCCTGGGGCTGGGACACGCCATCATCATTTCGGTCGCGGTGCTTTCCCCCGCCGCCTCGGTCTTCGTCAATACCGTGCCGCAGGGCGTGGCGGTCGGCGGGGCCATTCCGTTGTTTTATGTGGTCGGCTTCGTCATCTCGCTGCTCGTTGCCAGTTCGTATAGCGAGATGTCGCGCGAGATCGCGTCCAGCGGCTCATCCTTCACCTTCATCACGCAGGGCATCGGGCCGCGTTTCGGCTTCATCGGGGCGTGGGTGGGCTTGCTGGCGGTGCTGTTGGGGGTGCCCTATACCTTCGTCGGGCTGAGCAATACGCTGCACAACATCTTGCTCTCGTCATTTGGGTGGGATGTCTCGTGGGCGTTTTACTTCGTCTTGGCGCTTGGCATCGCCTTCGCGGTCTGCTATTCGGGGATCAAGCAATCGCTGAACGTGGACTTCACCTTTCTCGTGGTGGAGATCGGCGTCTGCCTGACGCTGGCGGCCATCGTGCTGCTGAAGGTCGGACAACAGGGCGGCCTCTCGCTCACGCCCTTCACGCTCGATCCCGTGCCCACCAAGGATGGCAGCTTCGTCATCAACGTGGTGCAGGGCGTCATCTTGGGGGTGCTGAGCTACATCGGCTTCGAGACCGCCGCCTCGCTCGGCAGCGAGACGCGCGATGCCAAGCGCAACATCCCCATCGCGGTCTTTGGCTCGATGGTGATCGTCGGCATCTTTTACCTCATCATGGTCTACACCGAATCGGTCGGTTACGGCGTCAACAAGATCGCGACGGATTTCAGCAACCCCAATGGCATCGCGCCCTTCGACCTGCTCAGCCGTCGCTATGGGCCGGTGTGGCTGACGGTGCTGGTCGATCTGGTGGGCGTCTTTGGCTTTTTCAGTGCGGGCATCGCCATCCTCAATGGCAGCGCGCGCATCCTCTTTACGGTCGCGCGCGAGGGGTTGTTGCCGGGCTTCCTGGGCTATCTGCATCCTACGCGCAATACGCCGATAGGCGCGGTGACGGCGCTCTGCGTCGGCGGCGGGGCCATCGGCATCGGCATCGGGCTGCTGATCAACCCCAACCAGGCGTTCCAATTTTTTGCGACGGTCGATGCCCTGGCGGTCATCATCATCTATGCCCTGGTCAGCGTTGGCAGCTACCGGTTCTTTCGGCGGCAGCGGGCCGGGCAGTTCCGGCTGCTCCGCCATGGGGTGATGCCGATCCTCGCGGCGACCATCATCGCCGTGATCTTTCTCGCGGCCTCGGCGTCGTCCATCGGCGCACCCGCCCCCTCGCTCGGCGTCATCTTGATCAACGCCGCGCCGCTCATCGTGATCGGCTGGGTGCTGGTCGGCGTCGGCATCGTCTTCGCCCTGGGCGAGAAGCTGTCGCAGCCGGTCGAGCTGTAAGGCTTGCTTTCTCGGTCGCCAGATGATAGACTGATGCTGTTTGCTCGATAATAATACAGGAGAAATAGCATCATGCCAAAGCTGAATCAGATCATCGCTATCGAAAAGGGTGTGAAGACGGGGGCCTTCCAGGCGCTGACCGAGGCGCACCAGCAGGTGCAAAAGACCGCGCTGCTGGCGGGCATCACGCGCACCTATCGCCCGCGCGACGAGGAAGGCGAGCAACTGCCGCCGGAATCGACCCGCGTGCAGGTGCGCGGCGAAGACGTCATCCGCACCATCAGCGCCGCCATGATCGAGATGTTCGACGTGACGGCGACGAAGGACTGGGCCAACACCCAGGCCAAGGCGGATATCGTGGTGGATGGCCGCACCATCCTCAGCGCCGTTCCCGCGACCTACCTGCTCTTTTTGGAAAAGCAACTAGTCGATCTGCACACCTTCATCGCCAAGCTGCCGGTGCTGGACCCCTCGGAGGAATGGCAGTTCGACGCGAGCGCCGACACCTATGCCACGCCGCCCGTCCAGACCGTCCGCACCAAAAAGATCCCGCGCAACCACGTCAAGGCCGAGGCGACCAGGGAGCACCCCGCCCAGGTCGAGGTCTTTTACGAAGACGTGGCGCAGGGCACGTGGTCGACCATCAAGTTTTCGGGGGCGCTGCCCGCGCAACGGGTCAACACGCTGCTCGCCCGCGCCGAGAAGCTGCAACAGGCCGTGAAGTTCGCCCGCGAGGAAGCGAATAACCTGGAGGTCGAGCAGCAAAAGGTCGGCGAGCGCATGCTCAGTTACCTCTTCTCGCGCGATTAGCGCCCCCCAACGCAAGAAAAGCCAAGCAAGAAGAGCCTTTGCCCAGTGCAAAGGTTCCTTTTTGTCTCTTTGGTGATGGCCGCGTTACCTTTGCCTCGCGGACTGGCTTCTATTTAGCGGAGGACATTTTTTACAATGCCCACATGCTCGCAATCTGTGCCAGCGACGCTCTGGCAACGCATCTTGTTGGCGCAGAGGCCACCGCGCGACGAAGCGATATCGCCCCGTCCAGTGGGAAGCGATGCCCAGGCGCAACGTACCCTCGGGGAGTTCGAGGGATTCTTTGCGCGCTTCGCGCCGCAGATCACCGGATATCTGTGCCGGATGGTCAATGATGAGCAGGCCGCCTTCGATCTCTGCCAGGAGACCTTTTTTCGCGCCTGGCAACACTTCGCCAACCTGCGTCAGCGGCCAGAGGCGCGTGCGTGGCTGTACCGCGTCGCCACGAACCTGGCCTCACACCATCACCGTCAGCGCGTGGCACACCCACTGGACCCCTTAGATGACTCGCTGCCGGGGGCGAGCGATCCCGGCAGGCACGTCGTCGAACGGATGCATGTGGCGCAGGTACTGCAAACCCTCACACCCAAGCAGCGCAGCGCATTGATCTTGCATGAAGTGCAAGGGCTATCGTGCGACGAAATCGGCCAGATCCTCCAGATGTCGCGTGATGCCGTCAAGATGGTACTCTTTCGGGCGCGCGAGCAGTTTCGGATGCACTATCTGCGCGAGGAGGATGCATGATGCAGGATCGCTGCCGTCTCGACCTCACCAATGAGACGCTTTCAGCCTGGCAGGCACGCACGCTGACCAGCGAAGACCAACGGCGCATCGGCCAGCACCTTCCCTCGTGCGTGGTCTGCCAGCGGCGGCTCGACCGCTTCACGCGAATCGGCGCGGCGCTCCGCGCACCCGTGGCGGAACCTTCGCAACACGCCATCTGGCAGGCGTTGCAGCAGCGCATCACACGCGATGGAAGAGGCTCCATGAACCGCACCCAGAAAGTCTTCACCCTGAGTGGCCTCGGTGTTTTCGCCACGCTCGTCATCATCTTCGCAGCATTCTTTGCCCTGTTACCAACGCATCACT
>JBBQSR010000074.1:0-11127 GCA_038234855.1 Ktedonobacterales bacterium
GCCTTGGTGGTGGCCGCGTCGTCGCCGACCGTCAGCCCCACGCGCACGGGCGAATTCTCATAGAAGCCGTCGGCGCGCTGGCGCTGCATGTGGCGAAACTTGTGCCAGATGCCCGGCGCGCGGTTCAGCATGCCCCCCACGAGGATGTTGAGCGCCAGCAGCACGATCAGCACCTTGAAGTACCACGTGCGGAAGATGATGAAAAGGCCTAGCCAATCCATCAGGTTCGTGAACTGGTGATATTGCGGCTGCGCGTTGGCGGCCACCCACGCGGCATAGTCGCTGGGCGACGAGATGACCTCGCTCGGTGCCTGGCTGATGAAGACGCCGATGGTGCTGAGCACCAAGATGCTGCTCAGCAGCACGATCAGCAGCCGCAGCGAGCCGAACAGCGCCCACAGCGCGTCGAAGGGGCGGCGAAAATCGAAGCCGAGCAGTTGCCCCCGCGACGCACGCTTGCCATTGACCGAACGGGTGACGGTGAGTGATGCCATGTCGCAGCCCTACGCAATCCACGGTGCAGTCGTGCACAGAAAAAATCATTCTTGCTTCTCATTATATGGCCCAATGCTGCCAGTCGCAAGCGGAATAGCCCGCAGGGCTGTCAGGAATTCACGGAAATTCTACCTGAGACGTGTTATACTGCCCACGAAAAGAGGAGGCGGCTGCATGTACAATCCACCAGAGGGGCCACCGAAATATCCTGACCCGGAGTTTTATCGCAACTATCAGGCACCGAAATATGGGCCGCCCAGCCCCACCCCGGCACCTCGGCTAGACCCCTATGTGCAGCAGCGGCAGCAGATCAACCCCGCGCGCGGGCACAACAGCTTTTCTCGCTTCGTCATCGCGTGGGGCGGGTGGAATCGGCTGTGGATCATGCTGGGGACGATGGCGCTGAGCATCGTCGTCTACTACTTCTACTTCTACCAGTCGTGGGTCTTTGCCCTCGGCTTCACCGTGCTCTTGCTCATTCACGAGCTGGGGCATGCCTTCACCATTCGCCTCAAAAAGATGCGGGCGACCTTCCCGATCTTCATTCCGGGGATGGGCGCGTTTGTCACGCTGCCCAACCAGCCCATCAGTCTGCGCGACGACGCCGAGATATCGCTGGCGGGGCCGTTCCTGGGGGGCATCGCGTCGGTGCTGTGCTTCATCCCCGCCGTGCTGCTTTACTATTCGAATTTCTCGCTCAGTCAAGATTTTGCTCAGTTGGCCTTCTACGGCCTGTTCTTGAATCTGCTCAACCTCATTCCGGTGTTGCCGCTAGATGGCGGGCACATCGGGCGGGTGCTGTCGCCCTATCTGGCTATCGTGGGGTTGGTGATCTTGGGGCTGCTGTACTTCTCGACGCGTAACCCCTTCTTTTTGCTGATCGGCATCTTTGGCCTCAGCTATGTATCGCAGGGTTTCAATTCACCGACGAATCGCATCGTCATGCGTCGCGCCGACCGCACGATCGTCGCGGTGATGTATGGCGGCCTGGCGGCGTTGCTGGGCTTGGGTTTCTGGGCCGTCCAGTCGTCGCAGGTCCTCATCTTCTTTTTACGTTTGCGCGGCTACTAGCTTCCGCGCCCATCAGGCATCTCGGGGGAGAATTCGCTATGCAACCAACTGACGAGCCAGGGCAGACGCCAGGGGTGGGCGGGGAAACAGGGCAGCCCACCCCACCGCTACCAAGCGAGACGCCACCCAGCTATACGCCGCCGAACTACGGTGCGCCGCCGCAACCACCCGCGCCGAACTACGACGCGCCCCCGCAGCAACCCCCGCCAGGGTACATCCCGCCGGGCTATGGGATGCAGCAAGGGCCACCGCCGGGGTATGGCTACCCGCCGCCAGGCCAGCAGCCCCCGCCGGGATACGGCTATCCGCCACCGGGCCAGCAGCCGCCACCGGGCTATGGCTACCCGCCGCCGCTGCGCCCCGCGTATGTGCCCCCGGCCCAGTACCACGTGCCGCCGACCGATGGCCGACCGCCCGAGTTCGTGCCGCCCGCTGTGGGAACGCTCTTCCAGGCATGGCGCGCGCTGGGCAGACGCCCTTCGCGTCAGAACTACGCGGCCTGGGCGCAAGCTATGCAGCCGGGGTGGATACGCAGTTCGGTCATCACGGCGACCGCTATCACGCTTGTTTTTGGCATCATTCTGTTTGGCGGCATCTTTGGAGGGCTGATCTTCCTCTTCAATACCGTCGCCGCGAACGACCCGCAGATCGGCGCGAATAATCCCGCTATCAATGGCGTATTGGGATCGTTTGGCCTATTCTTTGGGTTGATCGCCTTGGTCATTCCCCTCAACTTCCTGGCGTCGGTTTTCGCCATCCCGTTTGGTCAGGCGGTCTTTATGTCGAGCACGCTGGGGACGTTGCGCCAACGGTATGACCGCGCGCTGAAGCCGTGGGCCTTGGCCCAGGTGCCGCTGCAATTCGTCAGTGCGGTCGGGTTCACCGTCTTCGTTGGCCTCATCGCGCTGCTGTTCGTCATTGGGGCGAACCAGCCGTCGAACAGTACGATTGGTGCGTTGATGCTGGTTGGCTTCCTGTTGTATTTCGTGGTGCTGATTCCTCTGAGCATCTATTCCATCGCGCAGCAGGTGCAGGCGGGATCGGTAGGCACGGGGCTGAACCGCTGGGCGGTGTTTGGCATCAATCTGTTGACGGGGTTTGTGCTAGGTATCGCGCTCAATATTGTGACGCAACCGTTGTTCTTCTTCCTCTTGCCCGCCCTCTCGCACTTCTCCACCACGCCCAGCGGCTTCCTCCCCTTCCACTAGGGCGGCGTAGCGCGCCTCGCCCGCATCCAGCAGCATGATGATCTGCGCCATCCGCTGCTGGACGAACTGGGCGACGCCCCGGCGGCGGGCATACGTCTCGGGGTGCAGTTGGTCGAACCACGCGGCGATGTCGGCATCCGTGATGTCGTACCATTTCAGGTCCGCCGTCATGCGGGCGTGGACGCGCATCGCTGGCTCCTGCGTCTTCTTGGGCTTTTTGGCGGGTGGGGCTTCGGGCATCTCCGTGGGTGCCGCGCTCGCGGTGGGCTGCACGGCGGCCTCGGCGGCCAGTTCGTCGCGCAGTCGGTTTACATCCGCCGCGCGAAAGAACTGGATGGTGCCCGCCCCCGAGACGGCGCGCAACCGCTTCGTCGCCAGCAAGGCCTGGAAGGTCAGTCGATCTACCCCTAGGATGCGTTGCGCGTCGGTGTCATCTAAAAAGCGAAAATTTCCCATGTGCCGTCGTTCTCCCAGTGTGCTGCTCTTTGGGGATATCGTATCATGCGCGGCCTGGGGCATGTCCCCTTGCGCGTTCGTCGGGGGTCCTTTATAGTGTGGGCGAGATCAATCGGCGTGCAGAAATGGGGAGCAACGTGACGACATCAGGGTCAGGGAACGACGCACCGGGGCGGCGGTCGGTGCAGTGGGGCGCGCGGGGGCGCTGGATCGTCGTACTGCTGGCCATCAGCTTCTTGGTGCTGCATGGTGCGGTGTCGGCGGGCAACCTGCTGGGCCAGGCGAATGTCGGGCTGAACGTCCAGCCCACCGTGGCGCTGCCCACGCCGAATCCGCATCAGCCCATCACCCCCGAACTCTACGCGCAACAGATCGTCAGCAACATGACCTTCAATGACAAGGTCGCGCAGATGATCATGATGGACACCGACGGCACCCAACTCACCGACGAGCAACGGCAGATGGTGCAGCAACAACACGTCGGCGGCGCGATCCTCTTCAATTCGGATGTCGACAACATCACGCAGCTCAAGCAACTGACGCGCGATATGCAACAGCGCGCGCCCTATCCGCTCTTTACCGCCATCGACCAGGAAGGCGGCCTCGCGGTCAACCGCCTCAGCAAGCTCTTGGGGGTGGACCGACCCGGCGAGCCAGAGATCGGCGCGAAGAATAGCGCGGCCTTCGCCCAGAGCGCGGGTGCGCAGACGGCCACTGACATGACACGGTTTGGGTTGAACTTCAATCTGGCCCCCGTCGTGGACATTCAGGCACCCAATGTCGATAGCGTCGAATTGCATGACCGCCTCTACTCGACCGACCCGAATGTCGTCGCGGCGATGGCCGACGCCTATCTGGCTGGGTTGCAAGGCAGCGGCAAGGTCGTCGGCACGCTGAAGCATTTTCCGGGGCTGGGCGCGACGCCCGACAACCCCGACCGCGTGTTGCCCGTCGTCGATCTGACGAAGGATGAACTGGATCGCTTCACCTTCGTGCCCTATCGCAAGCTGATCGCTGGGAACAACGTGCGCGTCATCATGGTGACGCACATCATGCTGAGCAAGATCGATCCTCGCTACCCCGCGACGCTCTCGGTCAGTGACACCACCGGACTGCTGCGGCAAGACCTGGGCTACAAAGGCGTCATCATCACCGATGACCTGCGCAGCATCTTGAAATATTCGCAGTACAACTCGCTGGATATGGCGCATGCCTGCCTGATGGCGGCGAAGGCCGGGGCGGATATCCTGATGGGTCCCATCTCCATCAACGATGTCAACAACACCATCACGGCCTTCAACGATGCCGTGAGTCAGGGCGAACTCAACCCCGATGTCGTCGATGGCGCGGTGGGGCGCATCTTGGCGCTGAAGATTCGCATGGGGCTGATCCCCCTGCCCGCCATCGAGGTGACGGCGACGCCCAAGCCCCCGACCACGCCGACCCCGCTGCCGACCGCCACGCCGTTGGCGCTGCGCAGCCGCAACGACCATCTCGTCGCCTAGCGCGATGTGTGAGCAATGACGATGCCCCTGACCAGCAGAGCATTGCATTGGTCAGGGGCGTTTGCATGGCGGCGGAGCGTCCACAGCTCATAGGGACAAGTGGCGCTAGTTGCTCGCCAGGGGGGTGGTCGATTTGCGGCGGACGATGCGCAGGAACTCTTCGGGGCTGGCCGAGAATCGCTGGCGAATGTAGGCACGCCCCATGGTGGTGAAGGTGATGGTGCCCTGCCCGCGAGCTACACGGTCGATGAAGCGTGCCTCGCCCCAGAGGGGGAAACGCAGTTCAGCCAGCGCGCCAAGCCAGCGAGGCAGACTCAGCACCACCGTCTCGACGGCGGCGATGGCGATCTGCGTCGCCTTGGTGTTGGGCACGCCCGACAGCACCACCGTCTGCATGCGCACCAACCAAAATGATGCCACCCCGGCACCGACCATCGGCAGGGTGAATTGTAGCAGCCGCACCAGCGCATGGGGTTTGTAGAGATAGATCGCGTTGATGCCAAAGACCCCCAGGCTCCACGCTACCAATGAGCCGCGCGAAAGCTGGGCCACCAACAGCGCCAACAATTGATAGACGGCGACCCACACCAGCAACAAACTGACCAATGGCAGCAGATGCACCACGAAATGCCCGATCATGATCATACAGAAATGCCGCTCCCTTCTGCTTTCACGCCACCACGCATAGGTATATCACCAGGGCATCTCTTCGCCACCATGCGAGCACGATCACGCGGGTGCACACAACCCTTTCAGCAGAGTGTAGCAAACCGCGTGCCCCACGTCAAGGGCTGAGGTCACAGCGCGCCGTCAGTGGGGCAGCGTCACCAGCGTTTCGGCGGCGTCGGCCCAGGCGGCCAGGCCGTCGCGCACCAGCCCTGCCACGGTGCGACGCAGCCACGGCTCCTCGGCGTCGGTGTAGTCGGCGCGCACCTGGGGACCGAGCACGGCCAGGGTGATGCCCGCGTCGGTCGGCAATGCGCGCAGGGCATCGACCACGCGCCCGCGAAAATAGCGATTCGACTCCTTGAAGGGCTGGGGTGGGTTTGCCGCGCGGGCACGCTTCACCGCGTAGGCGGCGGGGTCTTCGGCGACGCGCTGGGCTTGCAACGCGCGCAGGGCCGTCCCCGAGGGAAAGAGGGTCTGCTCGCTCATCTGGGCATAGGTGCGGCAGAGCGACGCCAGCGGGCAGCGTTCACAGGCGGGGGTGCGGGCCAGGCAGACCGTCGCGCCCAGGTCCATCAGCGCCTGGTTCCAGGCATACGCGCGGTCGGCCTCGGGGGGCAACGCCGCCTCGGCCAGCGCCAGCGCGGCATCGGCGCGCTCGGTGGTCGCGGCCTCCGCGCTGAGGTCGCCGATGAAGATGCGCGTCAACACCCGCCGAATGTTCGTATCCACCGTCGCGACGGCCTGGCCGTGGGCGAAGCACGCGATGGCTCCGGCGGTATAGCGACCAATGCCGGGCAGCGCCAGCAGGCCTTCCACAGTCATGGGCATCTGGCCGCCGTGCTCCGCCATGACGACGCGGGCGATGGCTTGCAGCCGCACCGCGCGCTGATTGTAGCCCAGCGGTGCCCACGCCCGAATGACCGCGTCGGTCGATGCCGCCGCCAGCGCCGCGAAGCTCGGAAACGCCGCGAGGAAGGCGTGGTACTTTGGCAGCACGCGGTCGACCTGTGTCTGCTGCAACATGATCTCGGAAACGAGGATGGCATAGGGGTCGCGCGTCTGCCGCCACGGCAAGTCGCGCCCCTGGCGGGCGTACCACGCCAGGAGCGCGTCCCACACGGGGGCGGGGGTGATGGGGCTGAGGCTAGCTTTCACGCCAATGCACTTCACCATGGTGGAGGGCGGTGTGCTGGTGCGCGTCGCCCGTGGTGGCGGTGCGTTCATCAGCGGCGGCGGATGGGCGCGCGCTGTGCGGCGGCAAGATCACCACGGGGCCGCTCTCGCGCCAGTGGACCTCGCCGTGGCCGTGCCCCGAACGCTTAAAGATCGGGAAGCTCTCGGTCGGGGGACGCCGATAGTGCACCTCGGGCAGGGCCTTCGCGGCGGCGGTCGGGCGGGTGCGCAGGGCATCGGGCGAGGTCAGCAGCGTCGGCAACGGCTGCATCACCTGCGCGGTGAAGTCGTGCTCGGCCATCATCTGGTTCGCGAGCGCGAGGTCGCCCTCGTCGTTGCGCAGCAGCAGCGACTTCACCTGCTTAAAGACCCAGAACTGTTCGGCATCCAACCCCTTCGCCAGGGAGCTGAGCTCGCCATCTTCATAGATGAAGGTCGCGGTGCCGCCGCTGGGATGTGTGTAGATCACGGTATAGTTCGTCGCCATCGCTGGTACCCCGCTGATGCTCGATTTTCCGGCCCAGGTGCACGTGGGTGCGTACCCTCAATTATACCACCCGTGCCCGCGCCCCCGCCAGTCGGGCAGGTTCAGCGCGCCCGAATCTTCACGGAATCTTCACCGGGTGCGACCCGCGCTCAAGCAAAGTTGGCATGACGACTGTATCCTTGCTGACGTCGTGCAGCATAGGCAGAAGCATTGTCCGATAGCTCATGCGCTCCGGGTCTCATTGAGTATAGAGATGTGAATATCGCATCAGTTCCCTTATCGCTGCGATTCAGTTGGAGGATGATTCATGCAACGAGTGACCACGCTTTCCCGCATTGCTTTTTTGTTCGGTATCACGTCAATGCTTTTGCTTGGTGGTTGTGGGGGAAATGGCAGTACGTCTAGAAGCAGTGTCGGTCTACAGACACCCGTTCCGGCGACGATGACTCCCGATATGAGCCTCACTCCCACGGGAACCACGTTGGCAACCGTCGTGCCGACCACCACGGCATCACCGTCTACCCCCGTTCCGCCAACGGCAGGCACCACGAACGCGGTCGCGCTTATTCGCGGAAACACACTCTATGTCATGGATGCTGGGACAGGGGTAGTGCGAGGAACGCAAGTGCTGAGCAGTAATGTGAATTACGGTGTACGCCCAGTCATCGCCAACAAACTGGTGTACGTTCCCGCCGATCCAAATTATCTCGAAGCGTTTAATGCCAAAACTGGGGCACGTGTCTGGAAGTCAACTGTTGTCGAAGAGGGGACGCCACTCGTCGCTGGCTCGCTGGTCTATGCTGAAACTTTCGCAGGGGTGACCGGCAACTATATGGTTTCAGCGGTGAATGCGCTCACTGGTGCGGTCGTATGGCAACATTCAGCCAGTGCTTGGTCAAATACCGCTTTATTTGTGAGCGATGGGATATTGTATGTCCAGGGAAGCCTTACCTCAAGTGGCCCTGTCCTTACCACCTTCAATGCCATCACTGGCACGCCAGGACCCATCTATCACTTGCCGAGCATGAGCAGTGTCATCAGTGGCATAGATAATGGGGTCGTTTACTATGCCTGCGAATACACCAAGGCATGTGCCGTCAAGATCGCGACTGGGACAGTTTTGTGGCGCTCAGCAGCGGGTGGGGGAGAAGGTTGTGACACGGCCTTTGCCAATGGGATCGTCTACTTTGGCTCACCCAACTCCAACGGCTTATATGCGGTCAGCGCGGCAACGGGTCAACTGCTATTTCATGTGGGCTTAACCGCAGGGATAGTGCAAGCCAAGCCATTGCTGTATAACGGGAACGTCTATGTGGCTACTGCCAGTTCGAATCATCCCTACTATGCGGTCAATGCCACCACAGGGGCCACCGTTTGGTCGTACCAGTCATTGGGAGTTGGCTCAACTGGTAAGGTCTATCAAGGGTTGATCTACCTGAATGGGGGGACTGGCACGGTGACAGTCAATCCCGCGACAGGGGGAATCCATGTGATTTCCAGTCTCTTTAGCCCGTATATGGATGTCGGAGCGTGGTAACGTTTCCACTGATGCGTGGAATGAAGCCGAACGGCGACATCGAGCGGGCGGGCGGTTAAAAATCCCCGCCCGCTCGACGTCCACGAAAGTTACTCTAGCTACCCCCGATGTTTTCCTGTGCGCGCGTCACCCAGTCAACGGCTTCATCCGAGACGCCACGTTGACCGAGCACGAGGCTCAGTTGTGCGACATGTTCCTGGATATGGCGCATGCTATAGAGTTGCAGTTCGCAGTAGCTGACGACCTCGCCCGCACGCATCCACGGAAAGCTGACGGGGCGGCGTGCCTGCTCGTCGGTCATCGACTCGATGGTGGTGCGGCACTTTTGGCGCACCACGGCCAGATAGGCGCGCAGGTCATCCCGCGAATAGGTGCGTTCAGGCAGGGGGCCAGCGGCATCGTCCTGCTCGGTCAGGGCAAAGGGTGCGGGCGGCGCGAAGCCCTCCTCCGCCCCAAAGAGGTGTAGGTCGAGCCAGTAGAGCGTGTGATAGGTGACGTACCAAAACTCCGCGCGCCGCGACGAGGCGGAGGATTCATGCCAGATCGGCTGGTGCCACACCGCATCGGGACATGCCACCACGGCGTTGTCGAGCATGTCGATGGCCGCGCCGTACTGCTTCCACAGCAGCGTGCGCCAAAAGCTGTCCATAGGGGGTTCCTCCTCGGGTGCGGATTATCGCTGCAACTCGGCGCGCAGAAAGGCGATGGTGCGTTCCCACGCCAGGGTGGTGGCGGCGGCATCATAGGCGTCTGGCCGTTCGGCATCGACGAACCAATGCGTCGTTCCGGGGTAGGTATAGCTGGTAGCGTGCTTACCGGCTGCCTGAAGCGCCTGCTCCATCTCCACGACGGATTCCGCCGACTGATAGGGGTCATTCGCGGCGAAGTGGCACAGATAGGCCGCCCGTGCGTCGTGATAGTTCAGCCCAGGATACGTCGCATAATAGGTCACGACGGCGGCGATCTCGTCAGACAGTTGGATGGACATATCCAGCGCATAGGCACCGCCCAGTGAGAACGCGACGAAGCCGAACGCGCCGCGCCCATCGGTCGGCTGCGTCGCGCCGTTCTGGCGCAAGCTTTGCAGCGCGCCCCGGATGTCGCCGCGCCACCGCGTCACATCCGCATCCAGTGCATCACTGAGCGCGTCGGCTTCCTCGACCACGGTGGTGGTTTTGCCACGGTAAAGGTCGGGGGCGAGCGCCACGAACCCCGCCTCCGCTAGGCGGTCGCAGACCTCACGAAACGTCTGCGTCAGCCCCCACCATTCATGCAGCACGACCACACCCGGCCCCGTTCCTGCCGTTGGCGTCGCTAGATAGCCCGTCGCGGGTGCGCCCTCGGTGGCGAACTCGATCATCTGCCCAGCCATATGCTCCTCCTGAATCTCGCTGAACGTTACGAATAAGTATAGCCGCGCATCCTCGATTTACGTTCTCGCGCGTCTACCTCTTTCTCTCTTCTCAGACCTCCGAGAAAAAGTGGAAGGCTGTATGAGGCATCGTAACACCAACCACACGCATCCGCTATGAGGCTGCCAGGAAGCGGATGTGGTCCTCCTTTGCGTGGTAGAGTGAAGGACATAAGAGCGAACGAGGTGCAAGCGATGGGCGAGACGCGTCAAGGGCGACCCGCGACCCTGGCACGGCACGGCATGGTGGCCGCGCCGCATTACCTGGCTGCCCAGGCGGGGCTCGATCTCTTGAAGGCTGGCGGCAACGCGGTGGATGCCGCCATCGCCGCCAGCGCGACCTTGCAGGTGGTGTATCCCTTCGTCTGCGGGCTGGGCGGCGATGTCTTTATGCTGCTGTACGACGCGGCGACCGGGCACCTGCATGGGCTGAATGGCAGCGGGCGCGCGGCGGGTGGCGTCAGCATCGACGCGCTGCGCGAACGCGGCCACACCACCATGCCGACCTATGGCATCCACACCGTCACGGTGCCGGGCTGCGCGGATGGCTGGGGGATGGCCGCCGAGCGGTTCGGCAAGCTGGGGCTGGCGGCGGCGCTGCAACCGGCCATCGGCTACGCGGAGGACGGCTTCGCGGTCGGGCCAGACCTGCACAGCGCCCTCACGCGCATGAGCGCCGCCGATGTGGCGCATCCGTCGTGGCGGGCGCACTTCACGCCGGGGGGCACGGTGCCCGCCGTGGGCGCGGTGGTGCGCTTCCCCACGCTCGCCGCCAGCTTCCGTGCCATCGCGGCGGGCGGGGCGGCGGCCTTTTATCGCGGCGAATTGGCGGCGGCGATGGCCGAGTTCTTCGCGCGCGAGGGCGGCTTCATCACGCGGGAGGATCTGGCGGGCCACCGGGGCGACTGGGTGCAACCGCTCGGCGTGCGCTACGCGGGCCACGACATCTATGAATTGCCGCCCAACACCCAGGGCATCACCGCGCTGCAAATGCTGGGCATGCTCGATGGTCTGCCCCTCGGCGCGACCGCGCTCGATCCACTGACGCTGCACGCCGAGATCGAGGCGAAGAAACTGGCATTTGCCGACCGCGACGCCTACCTGACCGATCCTAC
>JBBQSR010000075.1:0-11122 GCA_038234855.1 Ktedonobacterales bacterium
TGTTCGTACTATCTGCACGCGCGCTGGTTACAGTTTTGTCACTGATATGGCCCTTTAGAGCAGCACTCAGGGGAACCGCAACAGAGGTGTGTAGTGATAGTATAGTTCTAATCTGTAATTTTGTCAAGTGCAGATTGATGCGAGAGGCAATCTTCGGCGTGAGCGGGCAGCGGGGCGTTGATGACATCTGCCAGGGTGTGTGTGTCGAGCGTTTTGATAAAAAATTGTTCGGCCTCTTGGTAGATGGTTGCGAGGGCGTAGCGCACGTGTGGCTCGATCATGGGGCCACGTTCCGCCGCCTCGATGGCCTCGTGTGGTCCCATCTGCAACGCGCGGTAGACATCGCCCAGCAAAACCTGACTCGGTTGGCGTACCAACTGGTAGCCACCGATGCGGCCCTCGCGCGCCTCGACCAGCCCCGCGCGCGCCAACTGCGCCAAGATGCGCCGGATGAAGACCGCGTGCGCGCCGACTCGCTCGGCCAGCATGTTGCTGGGGCAGACCTCGCCCGAGCGACACAGCACCACCATCGCCTGTACGGCCACCACGTACCAACCGGGATTCACCGGCATCGCACGCGGCGCGGATTGCGTCATATCGATCACCTCGTTTGGAATGGTACCGCATGGCGCTACAGTTTGCAATGGCGCACAGCATAAGACAAAGCCCAGACCTGTACAGGCCTGGGCTGGTGCGGCGAAGGAGGCTCGAACTCCTGACCTCTTCCTTGGCAAGGAAGCATTCTACCACTGAACTACCGCCGCGCGTCTCAGTGCAGGGATATTATACACACACCAGCGGAATGATGTCAAGCGCCACCCCAGCAGGTCAACGCTTACCGCCCCACGCGGTTGCCGTACTGGCACACGTGCTGATGGACTGGTCGCCCCGTTGTCGATGCCACTGGTCATGGTTCCCAAAGTCCCACTGGGTTACATCGGCGGTGGCATCGCGTCGTACAATGGGGAAAACACAAGCGAGGCGAGGGGAGCGAGAGCGATGCAGGCACGAGAGATCACCGACGCGGCGGAATGGGATGGGCTGATCGCGGGGCATCCGGGGGCGCATCCCTTGCAGACCTGGGGCTGGGGCGAGGTGAAGCGCGCCTCGGGCTGGGGCGCGTGGCGCGTGGCCGTGCAAGATGGCGGCGAATTGCGCGCGGCGGCCCAGGTGCTGACTCGGCGTGTCCCGCGTCTCCCCTTCGCCATGATCTACGCGCCACGCGGCCCCGTCATCGCGCCGGATGACGCCGAGGCGCTCGCCGTGCTGATGGAGGCGGTCAACGCGCATGGCCGCGCGGTCGGCGCGATCTTTTGCAAGGTCGACCCGGCCTGGCCAGCGGGCACCCCGCATGTGCTAGCGACGGCGGGGTTCGCGCCCAGCGACGAGACGGTGCAGGTGACGGATACCTACACCATCGACCTCACACGGTCCGAGGACGACACGCTGGCGGCGATGCGGTCCAAGACGCGCCAATACATCCGTAAGGCGGAGCGCGAAGAGACGCACATCCTGCGCGACACCTCGGGTGAATGGCTCTCAGCCTGTTACCAGATCTACACCGAGACGGCGCAGCGGGCACATTTCGGATTGCATCCCCGCAGCTATTATGATGACATCTTCAAGCGGTACGATCCCGCGCGCCAGTACCTCTACATCGCGCTGCGCGACAACGTGCCCCTGTCGTTCCTGTGGCTGGCCTGTTTTGGGCAGCACGCGGTCGAGCTGTATGGCGGCGTCAGCGACGCGGGACAAGAGTGGAAAGCGAACTTCGCGCTGAAATGGCACGCCATCCGCGAGATGCGCGCCGCTGGCTACGCGCTCTATGACCTCAATGGTCGCGTCAATGAAGGCATCAGCCAATTCAAGGAAGGCTTTGGCCCCGACCATACGACCTGGATCGGCCCCTATGACCGCATCTACAAGCCCCTGCTGCACCAAGGCTGGACGCGCGCCCTCCCCATCGCTAAACGCTTCCTCGCGCGCGAGGGCGACAGCGGCGAATGACGCGCGACAAGGCCGCGCCACTATCCCACACATGCACGTGAAAGGGGCAGCGACATTCTCGTCTGCTGCCCCCCTGCTGCCCTAGGCCCGTGTGCTATTGCTGTGCTGGTGGTTCTGGCGGCGGATAGCCCGTGCCCTGCTGTTGCGCGCCATAGGGCGATTGCGGCGGCGGATAGCCCGTCGGCGGCGTGTTCGCCTGAGGTGGCGTGGCAAAGGTCGGGTAATTCGCATCCATCGGCACGTCGGCATCTCGATTTTTACGCCCAGCGATGGCCCCCGTGGCGGCTCCCGCGCCCGTGCTCAGGCCCAGGCCGATCAGCCCCAAGCAGCCCGACAAAATGCCGATGCCTGGCCCCGCCGCCTGGGTAATGGAAGGCTGCCCCACGCTGGTGGTAGTCCCATTCGCTTGCGCGGTCGCCGTCAACTGCGGACCCACCGTTTGCTGCACCTGCACCAGGGTACTCTGCACATCGGCACGGTTTACCCACAGTTGACCCGCAGCGATCTGCGCGACGAAGAGCAAGCCCCCAGCCAAGAGGCCCGCGATGGCTCCGGCACCGCCCGCCTTCCCCCGGAAGGTCGGATTGCCCGCGACGAGGATGCCCGCGCCGATGCCAACGATGATGGCCAAGAGCGGTCCGAAAAATTGCAGTGCGCCGACATACGCCGAAACGATGAGCAGCACCAGGCCTGCGCCGCCCGCGATGAAACCGCCCTGAAGCCGGTTCATTTTCATGAAAGAGTCACCCTTTCTGAAGATCTGAAGACCAAGGATGCAGCGCCAGATGCCCTGCCGCTTTCATCATAGCGCATCTGGTGGCGTCTCTTTCCCTTTCGGCACGCGGGGCGACTAAAATGAGAGCTATTCCCATTGCGCACTCATTGGACGGTGATGGTGGCCTCGGTCTGCACATCCGTGGTGACGGAGCTAGCGATGAAGCATTCGCCGTGGGCGCGCTCCACCAGCGATTCCGCCAGGGCAGCGTCGGACTGGGCGGTGATGGTGATGGCGGGGCGCAGGGTCACGCGGGTCATGCGCAGCTTGCCGTCATGCCAGGCAAGCTCACCCTCGCTGTGGTCGACATAGCTCACGACCGCCACGCCATTGCGCGCCGCCAAGTGCAGATAGGTGAGCATCTGGCAACTCGCCAGCGCCGCCGTGAAAAGCTCCTCGGGGTTCAGTCGTGCCGCGTCGCCGCCGAACTCGGGTGCGCCCGACATCTCGATGGCGGGGCGGTCCGTGAAGGTGACGCGAGTATCACGGCTAAACTGGCGTGCATCCACGGTGGGGCCGCCCATCGCGCCCGTCCACTCGGTGACGCAGTGATAGGCATATGATTTGGGCATGGATTGCCCCTTTCCTGGTTATTTTGGGGACACGGCTGGCCAGATCAGCCACTCACGCGCGCACGATGACGGTCAATTGCATGGCGTCGTGATAGAGCGCGGTGATATGGTACACCCCCGCTTGGTTAAAGGTGAGGTCAGAGATCTGGCCCGCATAGAGTGCGACGCCGTTGGGGTCATTGAGCGCGGCGGGTGCCCCCGTTTGTGGCCTTGCCGCGCCATGCATGCCCGCCAACAACACGTGCATGCCGCCCGTGCTCGGCTCCTTGAAGCTGATGGTTTGGCCCACCTTGATCGTCATCGTCGTCATGCCCACAAAGATGCTGCTGCTCAGATTCACCAGCGGATGCCCCGCCTCAGTCGGCGTCCGCACTTGATTATGCAACGGGACACCGCAACCAGCAAAGGCCAGGCACAGCGCGAGCGCGCCCCCCAGCATCAGTCTCGTGATCAGCGTTCGCATGATTCGCCCTCCCTTTCGGTTGCCCCATATACCGCATCGCTGCTACCAAAAATCATACGATACTTGTCATAAAATTGCATGAGAGTCCTGCTGACTTCAGATGCTGAATGTCAGACAGCAATGGCGTGCTACACCATAAAAAGTAGTGGAAGCGGTGTACGCACGCTACAGTTCTTCGTACGGTGCTGCTGTGGTAACATCTCCGGTGTTTGGCGTTCCCTTGGGTTCGATCAGCAAGAGATGCGTTTCTTCTGGGGCGAAAGGTTGGTGCGCTACGCCACGAGGAACAATATACAGTTCCCCTGGATTCAGTACGACATCACGGTCACGTAGATGAATGGTCAATTGCCCCTGTAGCACATAAAAGAAGTCATCCGTATCATCATGTTTGTGCCAAACAAACTCACCTTCTACTTTCACCACCATGACATTGTAATCGTTGAAGTGCGCAACAGTTTTGGGAGACCAGTGGGCCGAGAATTGTTTCAGCTTGTCGGACAGGTTGATCGCATCTGACATGATTTTGCCTTTCGTGGTTTGTCTGGGTGGCTGTCAACGTGGCTGTCAAATGGAAAAACGCTCGTGTCGGCAGTCAGCCAACACGAGCATTGGTGCGGTGCGCCCGGCCAGATTCGAACTGGCGACCAACCACTTAGAAGGTGGCTGCTCCTTCCACTGAGCTACGGACGCGGGCGAGGGGTGCACGCATTGTTCCCTATCATTGTAGCATACACGGCGGCGTTGGTGAAGGGGGCAACTGTCCGCCGCATCAGCCGTCGCATCTCTTTTCATCGTGCGCTGACTCTGCTACAATGGAGGGCACATCGCTCAGCAATGGTGCTGGCGTGCCATCGCATCTTCGTTTCGTCGCCGATCCATCACCGAGGAGGATCTCCCCCATGGCGAAAACACTGGACCGCCCCCCCGCCACGCTCACCCTTCCCAACAAACCATGGCTCACGAACGCGGACATGCGCTTGCTCGAAGCGGTCTGTGAGACGCTCATTCCCGCGCTCGAGGCGACTGAGCAGGATGATCGCTCGGGCCACCTGCGCCGACCGGCCAGCGCCATGGGCGTCGCCCAAGCGATGAGCGACACCTTGGGCGCGGAGGATGCCGAGACGCGCGCCGAGTTTCGGCAACTGTTGGGCATCATTCGCAGTCCAGCGGGGGGCTTGCTCCTCACGGGGCGTCCGGTCGGCTTTCTGCGAATGAAGCCCGTGGTGCGTGAGCGAGCCTTGCGCGCCATGGCGAATTCGAACGTGGCGAAGCTGCGGCAGGGGTTCCAGGCGATCAAGCGGCTGGCGATGTTCATCTTTTACTCGGCTCCCGCGCCAGATGGCGGCGATAACCCAAACTGGGCGGCGCTCAGCTACGTTCCCCAGGTGGCACCGCCCGCCTTGCCCAAGCCGATCAGGCCACTGAGCATCACGGCGGATGTCACGCTGGACGCGGACGCGGTGGTGGTCGGCTCCGGCGCGGGCGGTGGCGTCGTCGCGGCGGAGTTGGCGGCAGCGGGCAAGGCGGTCATCATCATCGAGAAGGGCGGCTATTACAATGAAGCCGACTTCACCGGACGCGAAGCCGAGATGATGCCCAAGGTCTACCTGAAGCGCGGCCTGCAATCGACCCGCGACCTCAGCATGGCTATCCTCGCGGGGAGTTGCCTGGGGGGCGGCACCATCGTCAACTGGTCCACCTCGTTCCGCGTGCCAGATGGCGTGCTGGCCGAATGGGAGCGCGACTATGGCCTCAGCGGCCTCACCAATGGCGATTTCGCGCGGCACTACGACGCCGTCTCGGCGCGCGTCGGCGTCAACAGCGCGGATAGCAGCCCGAACGCGAACAACGCCGTCATCGAGCACGGCTGCGCGAAGCTGGGCTACCATTGGGGCGTCATTCCGCGCAATGCTGACGGGTGCGAGCAACGCTGTGGAGCGTGTGGCTATGGTTGCGCCTTTAGCCGCAAGCAATCGACGCTGCTGACCTATCTGCAAGACGCGTCGGATCGCGGCGCGCGCTTCGTCGTGAATACCTCGGTCGACCGCGTCCTCACCGAGGGCGGGCAGGCGGTCGGCGTGCTGGCGACCTCGGTCGATCCGGTGACGGGGGCGCGGCATCGTGTGACGGTGCGTGCCAAAACGATCGTCATCGCCGCTGGCTCGATCCACACGCCCGCGATTTTGTTGCGGTCGGGCATCAGCAATCCGCATTTGGGGCGCAACCTGCATCTGCATCCGGTGGTGGCCGTCACGGGCTTCTACCCTGACCCCATCCTGGCGTGGGAAGGTTCGCTGCAAACGCGCTATTCGGATGAATTTGGGCACCCAGCGGATGATTATGGCTACAAACTGGAGGTCGCGCCGGGGCACCCTGGGCTGATGGGCCTGGCACTGCCGTGGGAATCGGGCCAACAGCACAAGGCCGACATGGGGCGGCTGAGCCACGCCGCGCCGCTGATCGTGCTGGTGCGCGACCGCAACGGCGGGCGTGTGACGCTGGACAAACACGGCGAGCCGGTCGTGGACTATCCCCTGGGCGAGGCCGAACGGCGGATGCTGACGCAGGGGGCCATCGAGGGCGCGCGGGTGCATCTGGCGGCGGGGGCGACGCGGGTGGGCACGCTGCATACACGCCTGACCATGTTCGACACTCCGGCGGGCGATGCCCCCTGGCAGTCGCAGGAATTCGCGGCCTTCGCGCGCGACATCACGGATCGCGGGCTGGAGCCGAACCGCGCGATGCTTTTCAGCGCGCACCAGATGGGCAGCGCCCGCATGGCGGCGGACCCGCGCCGGGGCGTCGTGGGCAACGACAACCAGGTCTTTGGCGTCCGGGGCCTCTATGTGGCGGATGGTTCGGCCTTCCCCACCGCGTCGGGGGTGAACCCGATGCTGACCATTCTGGCGCTGGCGCACCGCGCGGCGGGGGCGATTCGGTCGGGGATGTAGCACGAGCGGTCATGGCTGGTGTAGCTGGTTGCCTCCCAAAAGGCATGCGACTTGCGGTATAGTATGCTGCATACTCCCTGCGCGCAATGGCGCGGGCAGGGGCGACGCTGTTTGTCGACCAACGAAGGAGGCACCCCCCATGTTAGCTCGTGACATCATGAACCGCGATGTGATAGTCGTACGCGAAGACGCCGCCACGCGCGATGTCATCCGCATCCTCGCCGAATATGGCGTCAGTGGTCTGCCCGTGCTGAATGCCGACCGCGACCTCGTCGGCATCGTCACCGAGGCGGATGTGCTGGGCCGCGTCGGCACCGCCGTCACCGACATCATGACGCGCCGTGTCATCACCGCCACCGAGACGACCCCCACCGACCAGATCGCCCAACTGATCACGGGCAACCGCATCAAGCGCGTGCCCATCGTGCGCGACGGTCGGGTGGTCGGCATCGTCAGCCGCGCCGACCTCGTGCGCGAACTCGCCAGCCGCTGGGTCTGCGGCACCTGCGGGGCCATCCACCTTGGCCAGTTGCCCCAGGAATGCGACGCCTGTGGTGCCCCCGGCACCATCTTTGGTCGCCAGATCGACCCACGCACCGAGCTCTCGGCCCGGCTCTAGGGCGCGTTTGCGGTTTCATTGGGCAGACAGCAATCCCTGCGATCTCATCTGTTCGCAGGGATTGCTGTCTGCTTTTCATCTTCGCTGCAATAGAGTCACTTTTCTGGTGGCTTATGTTTGCCCGAAAGGGCACTATTTCGCACCCCCACGTACAGGCATGTTTGCACGCTTGGCCGATGGCATCGGCGGATTCTTCTGGCATCATCAGGGTGAGGGGCCTATCGACAGGGTTCCCGCATCGCCCCAGAGGAGGCCATCGCGCATGCATATTCCTCGTTTGACACACTGGTCCCGGCACCTGTTGCCCGCTCTGTTTGCCGTCACGTTGCTGCTGACCGGGTGCGGCAGCGGCGGAGGTGGCAGCGTTGTAGCGAATCGCTCACCGCAAGTGACCGTCACGGCGGGTCGATCGACGGCACCGCTGCCCGCCACCATTCCCCTGCCGAGCCGCTCCGTTTTGATTCAGGAATATTCCGCCACCCTCAACAGTAAGACGGGTGTGGCGTGGGTCTACACGGTGACGGGCAGCGGGGCAACGCCCGCGAGCGTCATCGCGTTCTATCAAGCCAACATGCCCACGAACGGATGGACCACAGCGGCGGTACCACCGGAATCGGCCCAAGGGAAGTATGGCGGCACCGCCATCGCCTATCAGCAGGGCAGCCAGTACGCGGCGATCGCCGCTGGCGTCGATCAGCAATATCCGCGCGCGGTGGTCGTGCTGATCACGGTTGCCCCCTATAACGGCTAGCATCTTTCTGGTGCCAGCGCCGAAAGGCACATCTGGGGGCACCAGCCCGCCTACGCGGGCTAGCACGCACCCAGCGTGCAGCCCAATCTTTTTGATCGATCGGTGAGTGGCGCACCCGCTAACAGCCGTTCACCTCCCACGCTCGTGAGGTTTTGTATGTCGATTCCCGCGCCCACCGCTGCGGTGAGCCTTCCGCGTCGTCATTTGCTCGAAATGGTGCTCCGTCGTGATCCATTGCGCTCCCTGACGCATTTAGCACGGAGCTATGGGGATCGGGTGCGGCTGGCGGCGAGCAACCGCACGATCGTGCTCCTCAGTCACCCTGAGGACATTCGGCAGGTGCTGGTCGTCCATCCACAATCGTTCACCAAGCCGCGCATCCGTGGCGAAAATCAACTCAGTCGGCTCTTGGGGAATGGTCTGCTGACGAGTGAGGGTGACTATCACCACCACCAACGGATGTTGCTGCAACCCGCCTTTCATCGGCAGCAACTGGCGACCTATGCCCAGGTGATGGTCCAGGCGGCCAGCGACGAAGGCGCAACCTGGCACGATGGCGCGACCGTCGACATCGCCGCGCGCATGCAGCAACTGACGCTACGCATCGTCGGCGAAACCCTCTTTGGGACGCGAGTCGACGAAACCGCCGCCACCGTGCATGCCGCGCTGGGGACCGCCATGGGTACGATGCGTCGTCTGGGTGGACCGTTGCTCATCTCATTCACGGGCCGTCTGCCGCTGCCCGCCAACCGCGACTTTCAGCGCGCCAAGGAAACGCTTGACGACATCATTACGCGGCTCATTGTGGCACGTCGCCAAAGTGGCCAGAATACGGGCGACATGCTCTCGCTTTTGCTCTTCAGCCAGGATGACGAAGGTCAGGGCCTGACCGATGGGCAGATCCGCGATGAGGCGCTGACCCTCTTTTTGGCCGGGCATGAAACGACGGCGAATGCGCTAGCGTGGACCTGGTATCTGCTGAGCCAATATCCAGATGTCACGGCGCGGCTGCACAGCGAATTAGCGACGACGCTGGGTGGTCGCCCGCCAACGCTGGCGGATCTGCCCCAACTCACCTATACGCATCAGGTCATCACCGAAGCCATGCGGCTGTATCCCCCCGCCTGGGTCATGGCGCGTCAGGCGACAGCGGAGGTGCCGCTCGCCGAGGGGACCATCCATGCGGGCGAACTCGTCATCATGAGTCAGTATGTGGTGCAGCACGACCCGCGCTGGTATCCGAACCCTGAGGCGTTTCAGCCCGAACGGTGGGCGGCGATGCCTGGCGACATGCCCCGCTTCGCCTATTTCCCCTTTGGCGGGGGGCCGCGCCTCTGCATCGGGGAACGCTTCGCCTGGATGGAGGCGGAACTGGTGCTCGCCACCCTGGCACAGCAGTGGTCGCCGCGTCTGGTGCCCGGCTACCCGGTCGTGCCGCAGCCCCTGGTCACGTTGCGCCCGCGCTATGGCCTGCACATGACGCTCACGCATCCGCCGAGTTGACCACGGCGGCTATGATGGGGATGAGATGGAGGGGGGAAAATGCCCATGCGCACCAGCCTATCGGGTCTGTATCATCGCTGGCGGCGGTGGCGCGCCTCCCCGGATCGCCCCTTTTTGCTGTGGATCACCCTCGAACTCGTGGGGGTCGCCATCGCCATCTCGGTGCTGGAATATCTGGCGGGGTGGCCTGTGGCGCTCGGTGCCAACCGGCGCGTCCCCTGGCTGGCGACCACGACGCCGTTGCCGCTGCCGGGCATCTTCGCGGTGGTGCTCTTTGGGGGGCTACTCTGGCTGCAACCGCGCCTGTGGCCGTGGCCGCAGTGGCGGTTGCCCCTGTGGGGGACGCTCGTCGTCGCCTATGGTCTGCTCAGCGCGAATAGCGGACATTTCCTGCTGCTGGGCGTCCTCATCAGTGGCTATGGCGTGCTGGCCTATGCGCGGGTGACGCGCTCGTCGCGCGACAGTCGCCTGACGCTGGCGCTCTTGCTCGGCACCGTGGCCCTGGGTGTGTGGCGCGGGGGCAACCTGACGCTGGCACAATGCGGCATTTGGGTGCTGGGGGCGGTCTTCGTGCAATCCTTCACCGGACTGGGGATGCGTGAGCGTGTGGCCCGCCAGCACAGCGAAAGCGTCCTGGCGGCGCTGCACATCGCCCACCAGCAATTACGGGACTACGCCGCGCAGGTCGCCGAAAACGCGACCCTGCGCGAACGCGAGCGGCTGGCGCGCGACCTGCACGACACGCTGGTGCAGGGGTTGGCCGCGACAGTGATGCACCTGGACGCTGCCCTGGTACCCCGCACCGACCCGCACAGCACCGCAACCGATCTAGTCAGGCGGGCGCACACCCTGGCACGCGAAACCCTGCACGAGAGCCGCGCGGCCATCCTGGCGCTCGCCCCGGCGACCTCGCTGGCCGAACGGCTGAGCACGCTGGGCGACGAGGTCGATGTGATGCTGACAGTGGCACTTGCCCCCGCGTGTCAGCCCCTGTCGCCGCTGCTGACGGAGGTCTGCTGGCGCGTCTGCCAAGAGAGCGTGCGCAACGCCGTCACGCATGGGCAAGCGCGCCACATCCAAGTCGAATTGACGTGCGATGACGCGCACCTGTTTGTGACCGTCACGGATGATGGCCAGGGCTTCACGGTCAACGACGCACCGCCCCCCACCAACCAGGGCGGCTATGGGCTGATCGCGCTGCGGCAGCGCGTCGCGGAGGTCGGCGGCACCTGCGAGATCATCAGCGCCCCCAACGTGGGCACGCAGGTCGCCGCGACACTGCCACGCACCCCGGAGGCACACCTATGATCCATTTGTTGCTGATTGACGATCATCAAATCATCCGTGAGGGGCTGCGGGCCATGCTCGCCACACGGCCCGACATCACCATCGTTGGCGAGGCGGGCAACGGCACCGACGCGCTCCGCTTGCTACGCCAGCTCACGCCAGATGTCGCCCTGCTCGATCTAGAGATGCCTGGC
>JBBQSR010000076.1:0-11096 GCA_038234855.1 Ktedonobacterales bacterium
GACACACTTGCTGGCGCGGTAGCCTCAGCCTTGCAAGAAATGCCCGCCGTGCAGGAAGAGTTCGTCATCCACATACACCGCGCCGCTCGCCCGCAGATCCTTGATGAAGTCCCAGTGGATCGCGGAGTGGTTTAGGCCCCCCGTCTCGGGGTAGCTCTCGCCGAGAGCCATGTGGATGGTGCCGCCGATCTTTTCGTCATAGAGCGTGTTGATGATGCCGCGCGTGATGCCAAAGTTGTTGCCAAAGGCGAATTCGCCCAGCCGTCGCGCCCCGTCGTCTAGGCCCAGCATCGTCTGAAAGTACGCATCGCCCTCGCCCGCGCTGGCCTCGACCACGCGCCCGCCGACGAAACGCAGCCGCACGTCGCGCACCACGCGCCCATCGCGCGCGCTGGGCACATCGAAGCGAATATACCCCTCCACCGAATCCTCGACGGGTCCGGTGAAAAATTCGCCGCTGGGAAAGTTGCGCTTGCCATCGCTGTTGATGAAGGTCCGTCCGGCGATGCTCAGCCGCAGGTCGGTGTCATCGCCGACGATATGCACGGTGTGCTTGTCGCGCAGCCAATCGACGTAGCGTTGCTGCTGGGCACCGAGTTCGCGCCAGCGCGCGGCGGGGTCGGCATCGTTGAGGAAGCACGCCGCGAAGACGAATTCCTCGAAGTCTGCTAGGGACATCCCGGCCAGTTGGGCATAGCCCGCCGTCGGCCAGAGGGTGCCGCACCACGTCACCAGCGCGCTCTTGGTCGCACTCCCCTTGCGCCCCAACTGCGCGGGCGAGTTCGCCAACGCCTGCCGCTGCGGATCGATCTGCGCCAACGCCAGGGGGTTAGGGCTAGAGGCGATGTTGAGCCGCTTCGTCACCGCGCCCGCCAGCGCCGTGCCGAGGGGCGAGCGCCAGGTGATCTGCTCGTCGCTGCCCGCTTCCAGCAAGACATTCTGTAACTCTGGCAGCGAGATGATGGGCACTGGATGCGCCCCACGCCCGAGCACCGCGCGGTAGACCTCGCGCACCAACGGCTCGGCCAACGGCGACGCGTTGATCTGCACCACGTCGCCCGGCTGCACGTCCAGGCAATACCCCGCCAGCGTCTCGGCCCAGCGCCGGACGCGCTCATCCACCATGCTCATACCGTTGCCATTCTCCGCTTTCTCAAAAAAGATAGGATCAGTGTATCACAGGCGGGGTGGGGCGGCTGCGCTGGCGCGGCGTTTTCGCGGGGGACGGCTTGGCGGGGTGAGCGGTGCCGCGCTTGACGGCGGCGATGATGGCGGTGACGAGGCGCTTCTCGGTGGCGCTCGCGCCCACCTTGCCAGCGGGGTCCAGGTCATGCGCGCGGATGATGGCCCGCAGCGTCCCCACGCGCAACGCCTCCAGCGCACGGCGCAACCCCTCTTCCCCATCCCTGGCGAAAACGGCGAAGGGATCGGGCACGCCCGTTCCTAGCTCCGCTGGCCGCCCCGTCACGCTGGGGCCGAAGCGCGACGATTTGCGCGTGTGCCGCAATGTCGGCGCGATGGCCTCGACGGGTGGGGGGGCGTCCGTGGGCGGTGCCACGGCTGGTGGCGTGGCGGTCGCTGCACTGATGGTGGGCGTGATCTCTTGGGCGATGGCAGGTGGCTCGGGTGCCACGCTGTGTTCGGGGGGCGCGGCCATGCCCTGCGTCACGCGGGTCGCCAGGTCGGGGTCGCTTTCCACGGCGTCGGCCAGGGCGCGCAGCCATTGCACCAGTTGCTTGTCGGGCGGCGGGGTCTGGGCATCATCAGCCATGGGGGCACCTTTCGTGTGGCGACATAGCCTCAGCATAGCCGCAACGAGGCGGCGTGTCAAATCCGCCGCAGATGGTATACTGTATGGGCAGCAATCATAGGGAGGCGCGACCATGAACGAATATCCACATGTTGAAGAGCGCGATGGGTCGTATTATATTCGGGGACAGCGCGTTCCGCTCAGAACCGTCATCATCGAGTGGAATGTTGGTGAGTCCCCTGAGACGATCCGCCGCAATTTTCCCACCCTCTCCCTTGCTGATATTTATGGGGGCGTTGTGTATTATCTTGACCATCGTGAAGCACTCGACAAGCATTTCGCCGAGATCGATGCACAGGAAACCGTAGTATTTGGCGAACTGGATGCGAAAAATGCTGGATTCCGCGCTAGGATACGCCAGCGCGCCGAAATGCTGCGGGCGCAAAGAGAAGAGCCGGCTTCATGAGCGAGCGCATCACGTTTCTGGCGGATGCGAACTTTAAATTAGCGATGCTCGATGCCCTCATTCGTGTTCGGCCTACGATTGAGTTTTTTCGTTCTGGCGATGAGGGCATTGACCTGCATGCACTGCCTGATCCTGAGGTCTTGGCACTTGCAGGGCGACTCCATTGTCTGCTGTTGACACATGATGTCCACACGATGCCGTACCATTTCGGTACGTACCTGGCAGAAGGACACACCAGTTATGGCGTCATCATGATTCCACAACTTACGCCAATTGGGCAAGTGGTCGAGCCGCTTCTCCTCATTTGGGAAGCGAACACCGCAGATGAGTGGATCAACCAAATCGACCGCATCCCGTGGAAATGAAGGTAAGCAACTATGGAAAACGCACGGGTGGCGCACGCGCTGGAAGACGTGGGCACGCTGATCGAGCTAGCCGAGGACAATCCCTTTCGCGCGCGAGCGTACCACAACGCGGCGCGCGTGGTCGAAAACCTGTCGGAAGACATCGCGGCACTGCACGCGGCGGGCACGATGGCCAAGGTGCCGGGCCTGGGCAAAGAGATGCAGGGCCACGTGCACGAGTTCCTGACGACGGGGCAGATGACCATCTTGACCCAGTTGACCGCCAGCATCGCGCCGGGGCTGATCGACATGCTGCGCATCCCTGGCCTGGGGCCAAAGCGCATCCGCCTGTTGCACGAAAAGCTCGGCGTGGCGACGCTGGAGGAATTGGCCGAGGCGTGCCGCACCGACAAGGTCGCGGGCGTGTCGGGCTTCGGCGCGAAGACCCAGGCGAACATCCTGAAGGGCATCGACTTCATCACCGCACAGCAGTCCCTGTTCGGCTATGCCCCAGCGGCGGAGCTGGCGGCGGTCATCATCGCGCAGGTGCGGGCGCTGCCGGGCGTCATCCGCGCGGAGGTCGGCGGCAGTCTACGCCGCCGCAAGGAAACCGTGCACGACCTGGACGGCGTCGCCAGCGTCGCCACCGACGCTGACCGCGCGGCCCTGATGGCGGCATTCGTCGCGCTGCCCCAGGTGCGCAGCGTCGCGGCGCACGGCGAGACGAAGGCCACCGTGGTGCTCGATGGCGGCCTGGCGATGGACCTGCGCGTGGTGACGGATGATGAATTCGCCGCCGCGCTGCACCACTTCACCGGCTCGCGCGAGCACCACATCGCGCTGCGTGGGCTGGCGCTGGACCGGGGTATCAAGATCAACGAATATGGCTTGTGGCGCGGCGAAGAACGGCTGCCCATCCAGAATGAAGCGGATGTGTATGCGACGCTCGATATGGCCTACATCGAGCCAGAGCTACGCGAGGATCGCGGCGAGATCGCGGCGGCACAGGCGGGCACGCTGCCGACCCTGCTCACCGAGGCCGACATCCAGGGCGTGCTGCACTGCCACTCGACCTGGAGCGACGGGCACGCGACGATCCGCGAGATGGCCGAGGCGGCGCGGGCGCTGGGCTATCACTATTTCGGCATCTGCGATCACAGCCAGTTCGCGGCGTATGCCCACGGCCTTTCCCCAGCGGATGTGCGCCGCCAGCATGCCGAGGTCGACGCGCTGAATGCCGAGTTTGGCCCCGACTTCCGCATCCTCAAAGGGACCGAGTGCGACATCCTGAAAGATGGGTCGCTGGACTTTGATGATGAGACGCTGGCGAGCTTCGACTTCGTCGTCGCGTCGATCCACAGCAGCTTCACGCTGAGCGAGGCGGAGGAGACGGCGCGTCTGATTCGCGCCATTCAGAATCCCTACACCACCATCATCGGCCACGTGACGGGGCGACTGCTGATGAAGCGTGACGGCTACGCGGTGGACATCCCGGCGGTGCTGGACGCCGCCGGTCGGCGGGGCGTCGCCATCGAACTGAACGCGAACCCCGCGCGCTTCGACCTGGATTGGCGCTGGCACCGCATGGCGACGGAGCGCGGCATCCCCATCCCCATCTGCCCCGACGCGCACGCGCCCGAGGGACTGCGTGACATCCACTATGGCGTGGGCATCGCGCGCAAGGGCTGGCTGGGAGTCGAAAATGTCCCCAACGCCTGGCCGCTGGACCGTCTGCTGGCCTGGTTCGCCGAGGTGCGGGCGCGCGGGCTGGCGCAACGCGAGGAAAGGGCATGACCATGGATCGTTGGGAACATCTGGCGCTGACGTTGGAGCGCCGCTACTTCGGCACGATGGATGAGCCACAGAGCGACTGGGCGGCCACCCTGCCCGGCACGGCGGGCGAGGTGCTGGGGCTGCAAGCGATCCTCGACCGCACGGCGGCGGAGGGCTGGGAGGTGGTGAGCCTGCTGCCGACCGCGTGGGGCAAGAGCGAGGCGAAGGCGCTGACCGCCATCTTTAAGCGCCGTGCCCAGGCGTGAGGCGCGGTCGGCTACTCCGCCGCCTGGGCCAGGGTGATGAGGCGTGGGCTGGCCTCGTCCCATTCACCGAGGGCGTGGTCGCCGTAGACTTGGCGCAGTCGCCAACCCGTCGCGGCCAGCAGCAGCTCGATCTCGTTGCGGGTGATGATGGCTTGCTCCGTCTCGACACAGATGCGGCTGACGGGGCCATTTTGCTGGTGGTGCTCGTACCAATGGGTCAGGGTCAACGCCCCTGGCTCCGCGCCCATCTGGGCCGCCAGCGTATGCGTGACGAAGGCCCCCGTCGCCGGATCGCTGCGCGTGGTGATGTGCACCACCTGCCCCGTCTCTGCCGCCGCGATGACACGGCGCAGATCCCCCTGCGCCAGATCCAGCACCAGCGTGGCACCGGGGATGACGTGCGCCCGCAGTCGCGTCAGCGCCGCCCGCCGGGCACCCAGAGTGACGAGATGCTGAAACGACCCCAGCGCGACGAAGGCGAACCGAAAGCGCTTTTCCGCGAGATCGAAATCCGTCATGTCGCCGCCCATCAGCGTGACCAGATCGGCGACCTCGGCCATATCCACTGCCGCGAGACAGCGGCCCAGCATCGCGGCTGAACGGTCCACCCCGGTGATGGCATAGCCTTCCTCGGCCAATGGCACCAGCACGCGCCCGCTGCCGCAGCCTAGCTCCAGCACGGGACCGCCCGTGGCCGCGATGAAGCCCGCGTACATTGCCACGTCATCCGTGACATCAGCATGCTCTACGTCGTACCACGGCGCGATGTCGTCATAGGGGTCTGTCGGTATCTGGTTGGTCATCTGGATGCTCTTTTCCTGTGCGATTGCCACGCGCGGTCGCTTGCGCCAAGGCCCCGCCCGCGCGGGCGGGCTGCGTGATCCCAGGCGCGCGTTGACGCGCTGGCCACGCTGATTGGCTCATTCCCTCGGTCGCACCACCACCGTTACCACCTGGTACGGCGTGAACGTCGTGGTGAAAGAGCGGCCATCGGCGCTGAGGGGCACCCCCTCGGGAGCGTCCTCTAGCAGATTGGTGCGGCTGACCGAGGCGGCGGCGAAGGGGAGCGTCACGGTGACGTTGCCACGGCGATTAGCGCACTCGTACAGACGCAGCACCAAGAAGTCGGTGCGTTCGGCGCGCTTGACCGTCTCGATGATGACGTTGCTGGGGGTGACGGTCGCCAGCGCCAGCGCGTCGGGCAACGTGCCCGCGCCGCTGGCCTTCACGGCGACCAGCAGCGGATGGTTCAGCGCGTAGGCCGCCTGGGCGACGCCGCCCGCGAACCAGTCGCCCGCGTGCGGCAGCAAGCTATAGGTGAAGGTGTGCGACCCTTGATCCGCCTGGGGGTCCGGGGAGACGGCACCTTTCAGCAGTGTCAGGCGCATAATGTTTTCGTGCACGTCGTAGCCATATTTGCAGTCGTTGAGGATCGCTACACCATAGTCACCCTCCGACAGATCGATCCATTTGTGGCCGCTCGTCTCGAACTGCGCGCGATCCCATGAGGTGTTGCGGTGCGTCGGTCGTCGGATGTTGCCGAACTGAATCTCCGCCGTCGCATACGAATTATGGACCGCGACGGGGAACGCGACCTTCAGCAACGTCTGGTGCTCGTGCCAATCGACCTCCGTCACGAAGTCGATCTGGGCGGAATCGGCGGCGATGCGGATGCGCTGCGTGATGGTGGTGCGGTCCAGGTAGCGCCATTGCAGCCGCAGCGACCCGCGCAGTGGCCCGGCCTCCTCGACCTCGGCCATTACCAGCGCGTCCAATTCCCATTGCTTCTGCGCATAGAAGGCGTCGATATCCCAGGCATCGAAGTTGAGCGGCTTATCCTCGAAGAGTTGGAAGACGTTGCCCCGCGCGCCCGCCGCCAGCACCTCGCGCGCCTGCTCCTTATCGAAGACGCGCGTGATCTGCCCCCGCTCGTTCAACTCCACCCGCACGAACTGGTTTTCCAGCACATCCGGCGCGACGGTCAGGGACGCGTCGTTCCCTTCCCCACCCTCTTCGCGTCCCTCTTGATCTTGGTGCCCCTCGTGTCGCGTCCCCGTCGCCACCTGAGCGACCGCCTGATACCCCAACGCTGGCACCGCTGGCACCCGCACCAGCGCGCGCCCATCCGCGAGGGGCTGTGTGGGCAGGTACAGCGCCGTCGCCTGCGCGGCGGGCAGGTCCACCAGCCCGCCGCGTGGCCACGAGAGGCCATTGAAGGCGACGAGCGTGCCAGCGGGGGCCGCGACCGCGTCAGTGATGGCCGCCAGCGATGCCGCGATGATGCCATCGGTCGTCTCGCGCACCTGGGCATAGTTCACCTCGGCATCGGCATAGACCTCCGCGATGGAGGAACCAGGCAAGATATCGTGGAATTGGTGGGTCAGCACGACCTTCCATGCGGCGTCGAGCGCGTCATAGGGGTACGTTTGCTGGGCGAGGTGTTGCGCCAGCGAGGCCAACCATTCAGCGTTGTGTAGGTCGCGTTCGGCGAAGCGATTGTTGCGCTTGGTGCGCGCCTGGCTCGTGTAGGTGCCGCGATGATATTCGAAATACAGTTCGCCCGCCCACACGGGCAAGCGCGGATCGTCCCCCACGCGCGTCGCCAGCCGCTCCATGAAGTCGCGCACAGTGCCTGGCGCGGCGGAAGGGATCTCGCGGCTGATGGGGGGCATCTGCATCTGCGCGGCCTCGACCATCTCGCGCGTGGGGCCGCCGCCGCCGTCGCCCCAGCCATAGGCGACCAGCAGTTCGCGGTTGAGGGTCTGTTGGCGATAGTTGCGCCAGGTGCGGGTCATGACGCCCGGCCACGCCTCGGCGTTGTAGGTGTAATAGCGTTCGGTGTCGGCATTCTGCGCGGTGATGAAGTGGGCCAACACGCGCGAACCGTCCAGCCCCTCCCACCAAAAGGTGTCCATTGGGGCGCGGTTGGTGTCGTTCCAACTGATCTTGGTGGTGATGAAATAATCGACCCCGGCATCTCGCATCAGTTGAGGCAGGGCAGCGCTGTAGCCAAAGACATCAGGCAGCCATAGTACGCGGCTGTCGATGCCGAACTCCTCGCGAAAGAAGCGTTTGCCGATGATGAACTGGCGCACCAGGCTTTCGCCGCCCGTGATGTTGGTGTCGGCCTCCACCCACATCGCGCCCTCGGCCTCCCACTGCCCCGCCGCGACGCGCTCGCGGATGCGCGCGTAGAGGTCGGGGTGGTCTTCCTTGACGAATTGATACAGTTGCGGCGTGCTGGCGGTGAAGACGAAGTCGGGGTAGCGATCCATGTGATAGAGCGCAGTGGTGAAGGTATTCGCCGTCTTCATGCGCGTGTGGCGCAGCCGCCACAGCCACGCGACATCGATATGCGCGTGACCGGTGACGACGGTGTGCGGCTGCCAGGGATCGTCCCCCGTCAGCGCCAACGCGCTCAGCCCCGCCCAGATGCCCGCCAGCGCCCGCTGACACGACTGGGCGAATGCCTCAAGGCTGCTTTCGGTGAAATCAAGCGCGAGGGTCGCGTCGTCGAGCAATCGCAGCAGGGCAATGCTGATGGTGGCGTGCGCGGGCAGGTGCCCCAGCGCGTCGCGCAGCAAGCGCATCTGCTGGTGCAACGCGTCGGCGTGGGGATCGAGCAAGCACAGGTCGAGCGTATGCGCGGTGTGGTGCTCATCGTCGATGCCATTCCACACGCGCAGGGTCGCGGTGAAATGCGCTTTCGCCGCGATGTCGGGCGGCAAGATAACCTCGCGGTGGTAGCGGTCGATGGCATGCAGCGGCACCCCGTCGATGCTGAGCAGCGCCTCGGCGGTGGCGATGCCCGTGTAGTCGGAGGCGGGCGCGGATAGATCCAGGTGCAGCGCCACCGACTGCCCGCGCCACGCCGGGGGGATGTCGACCTCAACCGCCATCTGATAGACGCCGTCGCGCTCGCCCCAGCGCGTCCCGCTGGTGATGGTGAAAGGAGCCTCGCCCGCCACATCCGTTCGTTCGGCGCGCAATGGTGCGAGCGCCACCTGCGCCGCATAGCGTCTCTGTGCCAGTTCCTCGATCCGCCGCTGAATCTTTTGCACGCTTGGCTGCATTGATCACCACTCCCTCGTTGTGGGCTGTTTAACGAGAGTGTAGCATGCCCCGCGCGGGTTGTACAATCGCTGGCGATGCGGGCCGCCTTGGCGACGGCATCCGCTTCACCCCACGCGCGCCACCAGCTTGCCGATCACGGGCAGCTTGCGGAGGCGCGTAGTGACGGTGGCGAGGTCGGCGGCGCTGATCAGCCGCAACTGGGTGATGATGCCGACGAAGAGCAGCAGCGCGACGAAACGCAACCCCAGTTGCAGCGCGTGGTTGGCGGGCAGGTGCGGTTCCAGCGCGTATGGCCCCAGCAGCAGGACACCGCCCGCCAGCGAGATGGCGTGCTGGCGCAGCGGCACACTGACGCGATAGCGCAGCCCCACCGCCACCAAGGTGGCAATGTAGAGCACTCCCAGCGAAACGGCGTTGGCATACGCGATGCCGATGAGGCCATAGCGCGTCACCAGGGGACCATAGAGGCCGACGCGCACCCCCAGTGACGTGACGTTCAGCAACAGGTTCAGCCAGATGTCTTCGTGGGAGGTGATGAGCGCGGTGCTCGGCACATACGCCGCCGACGCGAAGACGGTATACATCAGTGCGAAGACGATCATCAGCGGCAACGAGCCGCCCACACCCGCCGTCGCGTACTTCTTGCCAAAGAGTTGCAGGATCTCGGGCGCGAAGAGGCCCACGGTCAAGCTGACGAAGGCAACGATGACCGTGGTGATGGCGCAGTAGCGTTGATACGCGCTCCGCAGCGTCGCGTAGTCGCCCTTCGCCACCAGATTGGTGAAGAAAGGATACATCGCCCCGGTGAAGAGATTCGGTGCCCATAGCGCGTAGGTGGCGACGACGATGGCAGCGCCATAGATGCCCACATTATTCAGATCGAAGATCGCCGCGATGACGATCTTGTCGATGTTGTTGAAGAAAAACCAGATGATCGTATTGACATGGAAGGTGAGGGTAAAGTTCCAGAAACGTGGCGGCAGATACCACCGCAACGACGGCTGCCACCGCCGACGCATCACCCCGATGAGCGCGCGCAGCCCCGTGGTGAAGGTGATGATGTACGCGCCCAGGACCACCACGGGCACCAGCGCCACAGCGTCCTTGATTGGCAGCACATGGAATCCCCCGATGACGAGCGCCAGCAGCAGCGTCAAGATGAAGCTCATCGTCTGCACGCCATATTGGGTGCGCGCCGCCACCCCAAGCTCCATCTCGCCCTGCAAGACCGCGATGGTGAGCGTCTGACCGATGATGATGGGGATGAACAGCAGCAAGAAGAGGTAGATGGTCGAGTTCGCCACCGCCTGATGCAGCAGCAAAAAAGTCAACGCCTGGGGAAAGATCAGCATCGCCAGGAAGAACACCACCGAGAAGGCTAGCGCGATGCTCGCATAGCTCAGCAGCAGCGCCGACTTTTCTTTCGCCGTCGCGCGGGGGATGAAGTTGACGATGACGTTCGCGCCGCCAAAGAGGAAGAAGGTCTGCACCGCCTGTACTAGCACCAGCATCAGGCTATACGTCCCCAGGACGTCCTTTCCCAGTCGCCCCATGACGATCTGCGTCACCAGGCCCAGCGGCACGCCGACCAGGATCGCTACCATGATCCATTGGGTGCCGACGATGGACTTTTCGATGAGCGCCTTGGTTTCGCTGGTGTCTGTGGTAACGGTCCCGACGCTGCCGTTGCTGGCGTCGGTCTTCGCGGCATCCACAGCGGGGCGACGGGCGGTGATGATGGGCAGGTCATCGCGCGTGATGGCCGTCATGCGCGGCTGTGTCATCCCCAGATCCTCAGGCGAGAGGGGCGGCAACACTGATTCCTCGCCCGCCGTGGGGATGGCCGTGCGCTTGGTCGTGGGGCGGTCATCGCCGAGATCCGCCGCGAAGGCATACGCGCCGCAACGGGTGCAGCGGTCGTTGACGACCGTGCCGCCGCACACGGCACAGCGACGGTCGGTGGAAAGATGCGCCGTCACGGACGGACCTCCTTAGGAGATTGTGCGTAGCTACCCGCCGCACTCGCCGTGCCAGCGTCCGACCGTCCCCCCAGGCTGCCATTGCCCGAGGCACTGCCGTTTGGGTCGTCGTCGTCCTCGGTGTCGGCGCTGAAGCGCACGGCGGGCAGCGACTCGGTGATGGGCGGACGGTTAGCGATGGGCAGCGCGATGGCGATGCCCACCAGCGCCCAGAACGGCGCGGAGAGCGCGTCGACCTCCAGGGCGTTGTCAAAGAAGGTCGCCAGGCTGAACGCGATGACGATGGCAAAGACCCCCGCCGTGATGCCGTTCCAGCGACCATGCGTCCCCTTGCGAAAGGCGCGGAGGATCGTACGTTCGGTCGAGATCATCAGCCACACCAGCAGACCCAGGCCGACGATGCCGACCTCGCCCCAGATGTGCAGCCAATAGAGATCGATGCTG
>JBBQSR010000077.1:0-11031 GCA_038234855.1 Ktedonobacterales bacterium
CCCCGGCGTCGAGATCAACACCGACTTTCCCGGTGGTGGCGGCGAGGCACACGTGCTCGGCTACTTTCCGCGCTGGCATGACGCTGCCTTCCAGGCGGCGCTGCGCCACCGCCGCACGGAACGCGAGACGCGTGGACGCCAGATGGTCGATCAACTGCGCGCGGCGGGACTGCCGATCACCTGGGAGCAGGTGCAGCGCCACGCCGACGGCGCGGTGGGTCGCCCCCACGTCGCCGCCGCGCTGGTCGAGCTTGGCGCGGCGACCAGCGTCGCGGATGCCTTTGATCGCTTCGTGGGGCGTGGCAAGCCAGGCTATGTGCCGCGTGCGCCCTTCACCCCTGCCCAGGCCATCGCGCTCCTTCGCGGCGTGGGCGGGGTGGCGTCGCTGGCGCACCCCGCAGGCATCCCTAATCTGGCGCAAAACCTGGGCGATCTCGTCTCCGCAGGGCTAGGCGGGCTAGAGGTCTATTACGGCCCCTACGACGCCGCGACGGTGGCGCACCTCCGCGACCTGGCCGCACATTTCGGCCTCATCCCCACCGGGGGCAGCGATTATCACGGCCCCGACATCCATCCCACGCCGTTGGGCGGCCAACCACCCCTGCCAGATGCCTCGCTGGCGGCCCTGCGCCAAGCCGCCCAAGAGCATGCCTGAGCGATGAGATGGTGGGGTGCGCACGCGCGGCAACCCGCCAGAGGGGCTGGGGCAGAACGATCAGTACGGCGCGTGGCAAGCAGCGCGGGTAGAGCCCCCGGCGTCGCCCGCCACGCGCGGTCACGCCCAGCTATCCACGACATAGCCCCACATCGCCGCTAGATCAGCCCGCGTTCACGGGCGAGGGTGGCGGCGTGGGTGCGGTTGGCGGCGTGCAGCTTCGTCAAGATGTTGCTGACATGATTTTTGATCGTGCCCTCGGCCAGCACCAGGCGCTCGGCGATATCGCGGTTGCTGGCACCCTCCGCCAGCAACCGCAGCACGTCCGTCTCGCGGTCGCTCAGCCGCGCGGGGATCGCGCCGCCATCGTCCATGCGCCCGCGCCGCTGATAGGCCATCAGCAACCGCGTGGCGACGGTCGGCTGGATGAAGCGTTCCCCCGCGTGGACGCGCCGGATGGTGTCGATGAGGTCGCTGGCGGGCACGTCCTTCAGCAGATAGCCCATCGCGCCCGCCTCGACCGCCTGGTAGACATATTCATCGTGGTCAAAGGTCGTCAGGATGATGATGCGCGCGTCGGGCTGCTGCGTAGTGATGGCCGCCGTCGCCTCCACGCCGTTGCGCTGGGGCATCTTGATATCCATCAAGATGATGTCGGGGCGCAGGTCCAGCGCGCGGGCCACCGCCTCGACGCCATCCGCCGCCTCGCCGACCACGCACAGCCCCGGCTCTAGGTCCAGCACCGTGCGCAAACTCTCGCGCATCAGGCGTTGGTCCTCGCAGATCAGCAGGCGAATGTCGGGTTCACGCATAGCTCATCTCACCTGTGCCAGCACATCGGTCGGCGCGGGAACGGGGACGACGCCGAAGGGGATGCGCGCCTCGATGGTCGTGCCACCTCCCGGCGCGGAGGTGACGAGCAGCGTGCCGCCAAGCTCCGCCGCGCGTTCGCGCATGCCCGCCAGCCCGAAGTGCCCCGGCGGGCTGATGCGGTCGCCCGCTGGCGTCATCGGCAGGGTGGGCAGTCCCACGCCATCATCCGCCACGCGCAGCACGGCCTGGCACGCCTCAGTAGTGAGCGACAGCGTGAGGGCGTGGGCACGGGCATGGCGCTCGGCATTACTGATGGCCTCGCCCCCGACACGCAGCAGCGCCACTTGCACGGCCTCGGGCCAGGCATCGACCGCGCCATCGGCAGTGGTGGTGATGGTCATGCCCGCGCGTTCACCCGCCGCCGTCGCCAGCCCCAACAGTTCACTCGCCAGGCAGGGCGGCGTGCGCAGCGCCACCAGGGTGGCGCGCAGTTCGCCCATCGCCCCACGCACGATGCCCTCCGTCGCGTCCAGTTCCCACGCGGCACGCTCAGGGTCGCGCGGCGTCAGGCGGCGGATCGCCTCGATCTTGACGGTGGTAACGGCCAGCGCGTGGCCCAGCGTGTCGTGCATGTCGCGCGCCAGCCGCTCGCGTTCACGCAGCACCGCCAGTTCGCGCTCCTGCGCGGCGGAAGCAGCCAGTCGCGCGTGCGCGGCGGCGAGGTCGGCATGCGCCGTCTGCAAATCGGCATAGAGTCGCGCTTGCTTGAACCGCTGTGCCACCAGGACCGACGGCAGATAAATGACCGCGCAGTAGATGACGACCGTCAACAGCGTCACCGCGAATTGCAGCCAGGCATCGGGTGTGTTGGCACGCGGGACGATGCCCCAACTGAGGGCGAGGGGCACCAACGCCGCGCCAACACCGATGACGTTCCACGGGACCAGCAAGAGGCTCATGCCGCTGCCGATGGCGACCCATTCCAGATTGAGGAAGAGGGGATCGAAGGGCAGCAACGCGAGCGGCAGCAGCGCCAGCGGCAGCCAATAGAGCGCGCGTCGCCCCGGATAGCGCCCCTGCCAGACGCGCGCTGGCCCCAGCAGCCAGCGAAAGCCGAGCACGTACCAGCCCGCGTAGGTGACGATGAGCGCGCCAAAGACGACGCCACCCCACGCCATGAGGTGCACAGACTGCGCGGTGACGGCATGCAGGAGGAAGAGCACCAACATACTATACGTGACGACGTTCCAAAAGATCGTCATCACGCGCACGAAGCGCCGCGCCTTCGAGAGTTCTTGCATGGGAAAATACCTCGCATGAGCCGGAGCAATCATCCCCATGATATCACGCCCGACTGCCCTTTTCACGTGATATGATATTCTTGAATAAGAGAGTCGCACAGGAACCTTGGGGAACAGCACATCATGAAACCGCTCGTCGCTATCGTGGGCCGACCGAATGTCGGCAAATCCACGTTCTTTAATCGTATGATCGGTCAACGGCTCGCCATCGTGGAAGATGAGCCGGGGACCACGCGCGACCGCATCTATGGCGACACCGTCTGGAATGGGCGCGAATTCACCCTCATCGACACCGGGGGGCTGGAGCTGGATTCGTCGGACGACATGATGGCGCGCGTGCGTGCCCAGGCGCAACTGGCCGTGGAAGAAGCGGATGTCATCATCTTCTTGGTCGACGGCCAGGCGGGCGTGACGGCGGCGGATGGCGAGATCGCCAACATGCTGCGCCGCGCCAAGAAGCCCATCATCCTGGGCGTCAATAAGGCCGACAACGCCAAGCTGCGCAACGAGAGCGTCGATTTCTATAGCATCGGCATCGGCGAACCCATCACCCTGTCGTCGCGGCAGGGGGTGGGGACGGGCGACCTGCTCGACGCCATCACCGACGCGCTGCCCCCCCCCGAAACCTTCGCGGAGGTCGAGTCCGAGTTGCCGAAGTTCGCCATCGTCGGGCGGCCAAATGTCGGCAAGTCGTCGCTGCTCAACAGCATCATCGGCCAGGACCGCGCCATCGTCAGCGACATCCCCGGCACCACCCGCGACGCGCTGGATATGACGGTGCAACATCACGGGCTAGACGTCATCTTGATCGATACGGCGGGCGTGCGGCGACGGGGCCGCGTGGACCCCGGCATCGAGAAATATGCCGTGCTGCGCAGCGAACGCGCCATCGAACGCTGCGACGTGGCGCTGCTGATCATCGACGCGACGGAGGGCGTGACGGCGCAAGATACCCACATCGCGGGCATCATCCACGAAGAGGCCAAGGGCGTGATCGTGGTCATCAACAAATGGGACCTCATCCGCGAACAGCGCCGCGAACTGGCCGCCGCAGAGGCCGACCCGTCGCTGCCCATCCCCCCCGGCGACGCCCCGGTGGAGGCCGAGGAATTCCGCGACAAGGTGCGCGAGGATCTGAAATTCATCCCCTACGCGCCTGTGGTCTTCATCTCGGCCAAGACGCGCTACCATGTGGATACCCTGCTGGACCAGGCCATCGAGATCGCCAGCGTGCGCCAGCAGCGCGTGCCCACCTCGCAGTTGAACGAACTGATCCGCGACGCGGTGCTGCGCCACCCGCCAGCGGCGATCAAGGGGCGGCAACTCAAGATCATGTATGCGACCCAGGCCGAGATCAATCCGCCGACCTTCGTCATCTTCGTCAATGACGCGGATCTGCTCCATTTTGGCTATGAACGCTATCTCGAAAATCAGGTGCGCCGCGAATTCAGCTTCCCAGGCACGGCGATTCGCATGCACTTTCGCTCGCGCCAATCCGACGACCATACCAAGTAAGGGGCCAGGATGCCCACGTACCCACCCAGCCAAGGGCCTTGCAAGATGTGCGATTCATGCTATAATGGCGACGAAAACCGCAGAGCATGCCGCCAGCGAAGCGGGTGGGCGCACAACTCATCACCGACGAGGTGGCACACGCTATGACGCAAGACTGTCCGAACTGTGGCCGCGCGGTGCGGCCTGGCGACCGCTTTTGTCTGCACTGTGGCCAACGGCTGAGTGTGGGCTTCGTCCCGCCCTTTGCCTGGGGTCAAGCGCCCGCTGAGGGCGACCAGCCAGCCAGCGCGGGCGACACCGCTGCAACCACGTTCGTGGCGCAAGCCACCCCATTTTCGGAAACCACGAGGCCCCCGATGTCACAACCACCGCGTTTTAATTGGAAGACCACTGACGGCGAATCCCACGAATTCATCTTGACAGCGGCGGAGATCGCCATCGGGCGTGCGCCCACCTGCGATATCGTCCTGAACGATGATCAGATGGTGTCGCGCCGCCATGCAATCGTCCGCCGCAACGGCAACGTCGTAACCGTGGTGGACCTCGGCAGCAGAAACGGCACCCTGGTGAATGGCGCGGAGATCCACGATGCTCACCCGCTGAAAGATGGCGACAAACTGACCATCGGCGACCACGACTTGATGTTCACCGCCGCCCAAGATGGCGCGCAGCCCCAGCCCTCCGCGTCGCTCCCCGGCCTGACGGCGGTCGAGACGATCCGCATCGGTGGCTCTTCGGTGCCCTTTGGCACGCCACAGACCCCCACCCCGATGCCCGCCTATGGTGCGTCCTCAGCCCCCGCGCCCATGCCCGCCTATGGTGCCCCCCCGCCGCCACCTTCGGTGTCGCCCGCCCCCTTCCTGATGGGCGCGACCGATGCCTCGACGGTGGCCGTGGCCGCCTCGCCCTTTACCGAGCAAAAAACCGGCGAGATGGGCTTCGTCGCGGGCCAGATGCAAAGCTCCTACGTCCACACCGTCAATGGCCGTGAGATCGAGCGCGAGGAAGCGAGCGACTCGTTCCAGAGCGAGGTCGCCCTGCCCCCCCGCCAAGACGCCGCCACCCTGCTGGCGACCATCCAGTCGATGCACGAGCAGTTGAACGAACAGATCCACGTCGCCAACCAGGCAGCGGATCAGGTGCGCTCCGGCGTGCGTGATGCCCTGAGCCAGCTCGCCTCGGCGCTGAACGCCGCCCAGACGACGGCCCAGCAAGAGGCGCTGGCCGACCTGCGCCAGTTGGCCGACAACGTCAGCCAGGCCCCCCTGGTCGATCAGGTCGCCAGCTTCGCCCGCCGCGCCCAAGAGATGCGCGATGTCATCACCGCGCACCAAAACCTGCTGAGCTCATTGCAACAGTTGCGCCGCCAACTGGAAACCACCCTGACACAGTAGGGGCTATCTCTACTCCTGCAAGAAGCGGCCCTGCCATCGCGCTGATGGTAGGGCCGCTTGTCTATGCTATCCTGGGGGCTGGGCGTGGTCGCGGACTGGTTGGATGACCAGATCGGCGGGGGTGGGCTTGTTGTTTTCGCGCTGCTCCCAAAGGATCATGGCAACGAGGCCGCCAGCGGCAGTGAGCGACGCCACGCCGCTCAACAGGGGAACAGTTTGCCGCAAGAGATCATGATATGTCGTGGCAACGAGCGGCTCCGCGATGTCAATCAGCGCCAACAATGCCGCTACCGCCGCCCACGCGCAGGTAAAGCGTGCCCATCGGTGGCGCAACAATGACGTGCGCGGTTGCCGATAAGACACGACCAGCAACAACAACGCGAACGATGCGATAGCGCAAATAGTGCCAGCCAAAATACCTCTGGCGACTGCGAACACCAATGGCTCACCGAGCCGAGGGGTCGCGGTTATCTGCACCGCGCCATCCTTGGCATAGGCAATGGCGCCTTGCGCCGAGATGACCGGGCTAAATGGTTCGCGCGTGCGTGCATCTTCACCCACCGCCACTACATCGGTACCCTGTGATGCTATGGCAAACAAATTGGTATTTGCGGGGAGCGCGACAGTGTTCCAGGTCGCCCCGTCGAAGTGCCAGAGTTTCATCGTGGTAACATATTGGTTGTTTCCTGTTGCCCAGCCCTCGTGGTCAGAGATCATCGCAATGGGGTGCAACAAGAAGTCAGGCGTATTCACGCTGGCGTGCCCATGTTCAGCCCACGTGGTACCGTCATAGTACAGCATCGTCCCCGCCTTCCCGACGGCCCACGCGCTCGTGGGCGAGAGCATCTGCACGAAGTAGAGGTCATCGGTTGTCGGCGCGGCTACCTCGCGCCATTGCCCAGCCCCATAATGGGCAATGTGTCCCTTGCGCCCGACCGCCCAGCCATCTTGCGGCGATGTGAAAGCCAGGCTGATAAAGTTATCTACACCAGGCACGACAGGAGGCTGCCACGATTGTCCATCAAAGTGCAAAAGGTTCGTATTCGGCTGTTGCGCCAATCCTCCATCCTCGATTGCCCAGCCATCGTTCGGTGTCAGCATGACAAAGCTCCGCAATGCTTGTGGCAGCGTGAAGGGCACGCGATGCCACGACGCGTGGGTATAATGAAGCAAACCAGTGGCACTATATGACCCGGGAGTTGTATTGAAGTAACCATCGGTCACCGCCCAGGCATCGTCTGGGGCGTCGGCACTGATACTGGTAATATATTCCAGTGCCCCTAGCGGAATCGCTTCCCAGCGCCATATCCCATGTTGGCGATGCAGGATATGGGACGCGTATCCCTCTGCAAACTCTCTATTCTCACTCGCCCAGCCATCGCCATTGGGCAACAGCGCCACGTTTCCTAAACAGCCGCGACAAGCACGCGTAGGATCTGCCAAACCTACTTGCGAGGAGAGGTCTAGCAAACCATTCATCTGAATCAGCGGAACTGGGAGCGTGACGAGCAGCAGTAAGAACAACTGCACCCGCTTGATCTGTTCATACCACTTCACTCGTTGACCTCCTCACTATGAGCGCGGACTGGCTGCACGACCAGATCGGCGGGGTTGACGGGGGTGGGCGTGCGCTTGTGCTTGCGTTCCAACAGCACAACCGAAATGATTGCAACAATCAGGCTGACTATGGCAATGAATAGGCCAATGAGGCGCATCCCGCTGTTATATTGCGGCGAAAGCAGCGGCTCTGCGACGGTCAGGCCCGCGCCGCCAAGGCCAAAGACGGTGAAAATCAGCGTCACGCGCGCGTACCACGTCTTCAGTAGTGAGGGTGACTCTAGCACCGACGACAAGCGGATGAACCAGGCGATGAATCCCAAGGCCACAAGCATGACAACAATGAGTGTTACGCGACTGAGCGTCACCCACCAGGGTTCAGCCTCGCGTGGGGCGTCGCTCACTTGCCAAACGCCATTTTGATAATGAGCAATAAGACCTGGGCCGTTCTGCCCACCCCCACTGGGCAATCTATCCGAGGGATTAATGCCCACCGCCCACCCTTCATCCGGTGCCACCATTGACAGATCAAGCACTGCCACTGTCGGCGGCGTCATCGTAGCCCACACGCCATCGCTGTAGTGCCAGATGATCGTTGTGTTTTGTGGCAACTGCTCCTGTACAATCCACACGTCGTCGGGTGAAAAGACCATCAGTGGTCCATACGAGGTGGGGCTGTCGATGATGCTGATCCGCCACCGTGTGCCGTCATAGTGCCAGATGTTCCCTGCTGCGTCGAGCGTCCATACGTCATTTTGCCCCAGCACATGCACGCTCATGAGATCGTTCTGGGTGAAGGATGGGACGGTCTGCCAAACGCCATTGCTTTCGTGCGCAACGTAGCCTTTTTCCCCGACAACCCAACCATCATCTGATGCGGCGAATGCGATGTCACTCAGCGTTGGATTCCCCGGCATAGGAGATTCTGCCCACCTGTGGCCATCAAAGTGCAAGACTGTATTGTATACCTGTTTTGTATCCGAGGTGTAGTGGATCGTCCACCCATCTGTATCCGAAAGCATCACCAGGGGACCGAAAGTGCCCACCGAGATATCACCCACTTTTTGCCATTGACCATTATGATAGTGCAATATCCCCGACAACTGGTCGAATTTTTCGTCGAATCCGTCATAAGTGGCCCAGGCATCATTCGCATTCAAAGCCGTTATCCCCGTCACATCATTGAGGAAACGGTCAATGGGTAGGAACTCCCAGTGCCATGCTCCAGCGGCATAATGCAAGATCTCATTTTTGCTGCCGCTGAGTCCAGCGTTGTCATTCACTGCCGCCCAACCATTATCTGGCGAGGAAAACGCGACGGTTCCCAGGCAACTTTGACAATGAGGCGGCCCTGGCAGGTTCGGTCCAGCAAGGTTTAACAATCCCGTCAGAGGTCCGATGACAATGAACAAGAGACGCGGAATCAGCCATAGATACCGGAGCACTTTTTGCGGGTTGTCATACCACCTCACCCCTCGACCTCCCCGATCAGGTGCAGGCGCAGCAGGTCGAGCGCAGCCAGTGCGGCGCGGTGCTTGATGTCGGTGCGTTCGCCACGCCACTGGATCTGGCGGACCTCGGTGCCACGGGGCGAGGCGACGGCGATGTGGACCTCGCCGACGGGCTTGCCTTCCTGGCTATCGGGGCCAGCGACGCCCGTGATGCCCAGGCCCACATCCGCGCTCAGGTCGCCGCGAATGGCCTGGGCCATCGCCAACGCCGTCTCATCGCTGATGACGCCGAATTGGTCGATGGTCGCCTGGGGGACGCCGCTGCGCGTCTTGAGATCGGTCGCATAGGTGACGATGCCGCCGCGAAAGAAATCCGAGCTACCCGCGTGATCGGTGAGGTAGCTCGACAACAAGCCCCCCGTGCAGGACTCCATCGCCGCGAGCTGCCAGCCCGTCGCGCGCAGCAGCTCGCCCACGATGCTGGCGAGCGCCTGGGTGCCCGTCCCAAAGATGCGGCGACCGAGGATGTCGCGGATCTGCGCCTCGACGGGGGCCAGCAGCGTCTCGGCTTCCTCGTGGGTGGTGGCCTTGGCCGAGACGCGCACATCCACCGCGTCGAACTTGGCATAGGTCGCCACCGTCGGGTTGGTCGCGTGGATGAGGTCGCCGAGCTTTTCTTCGACGGTCGATTCGCCCATCCCCGTCACCCGCAAGATGCGCGTGAAGAGCGTGCCGCCCGCCAGTGCCCGCAGTCGGGGCATGGCTTGCTCGGTCCACATCTTCTTCATCTCGCGCGGCACGCCGGGCATGCTGATGATGACGTGACCATCGCGCGCCACGTACCACCCCGGCGCGGTCCCCACCGGATTCACCAAGATCGTCGCGGAGGGCAGCGTCCACGCCTGCTTCACATTGCTCTCGGGGAAGGTGCCCATGCGAGTGATGAAGAATTGGCGCAGTTCGGCCAGGTACGTTTCATCGACCGTCGGCGTTTCGCCCAGCAGCGCGCTGATGGCCTCGCGCGTCACGTCGTCCTCGGTCGGCCCCAGCCCGCCGGTCGTGATGATGACCTCGGCGCGGTCCCACGCGGTCCGCAGCGCCTCGGTCACGCGCGCCTGGTTGTCGCCCACCTGCGAGATGTGGTACAGATCCATCCCCAACTCAGAGAGGAACTGCGCCAGGTAGGGGGCATTCGTGTCGGTGATGTGACCCAGCAAGATCTCGGTGCCGAGGGAGAGGATTTCCGCGCGCATGGCTGAGGTGCTCCTTTGGTGGTGCTGCCCTCAAATTGTACCATGCCGCGCGTACCGCACCGCCATCTACCCCGCGTCGATGGCGCGCAGCAGCGTCGCCATTTCCAGCGAGGCCATGGCGGCCTCGGCCCCCTTGTTGCCCATCTTGGCCCCGGCACGGTCGATGGCTTGTTCTAGATTTTCCACCGTCAGCACGCCGAAACCGACAGGGATGCCCGTCTCGCGCTGCACCGCGCCCAGGCCGCGCGTCGCCTCGCCCGCGATATACTCGAAGTGCGCCGTCTGCCCGCGAATGAGCACCCCCAGCGCCACGATGCCCGCGTAGCGCCCGCTTTGTGCCGCACTGCGCGCCGCCAATGGCAACTCCCATGACCCCGGCACGCTGATGTGGTCGATGTCCTCTGCCCGCACGCCATGCTGCCGCAGCGCGCCCGCCGCCCCCTCCGCCAACTGCTTGCCAATGAACTCGTTGAACCGCGCCTGGACGATGGCGAAGCGCAACCCGCTGCCATCCAGCTTTCCCTCGATAGTCGTCATAGCTATGCCCACGGCGGCGTTGTGTGGACGCCGCACCCTTTCTTACGCTCGTTGCCATTCATTATAGGCGATGCCGCCCTATCTCCGCAGCGCGCTATAATCGATAAGATGAGATTCTCCTTGATGAAAGACACCAATGCAAAAAACATCATCTTATGACGCCGCCATCATCGGCTCGGGGCCAAATGGCATGGCGGCGGCGATCACCCTGGCGCGGACGGGCAAACGCGTGGTCGTCTATGAGGCGCGGGCGACGGTTGGCGGCGGCATGCGCACGGCGGATCTGACGCTGCCAGGCTTCCACCATGATATCTGCTCGGCGGTGCATCCGCTCGGCGTCGGTTCGCCCTTCATGCGCTCACTGCCCCTCACCGACTTCGGCGTGGAATGGATCGAGCCGCCCGCCGCGCTGGCGCATCCGCTGGACGGCGGCGGCGCGGTGACGCTGGAACGTTCCGTCGCGGCAACGGCGGCGCAGTTGGGGCGCGACGGCGCGGCATATCGTGCGCTGATGGCCCCGCTGGCCCGCGACGCCGACACCATCGCCGAGTACAT
>JBBQSR010000078.1:0-11029 GCA_038234855.1 Ktedonobacterales bacterium
GGTTCGTGACCGAGGTGTTGAAGTCGTTCCCCTGGAAGTTCGTCACCGCGTCGAGGTTTGGCGGGAAGTTCCAGCCAGCCGGGATGGTGACTTCCGAGAAAATCTTGTCGACGATCTGCCCGCCAGAGGTGGTGCCCGCGAAGAACGGGTCAGGCGTCGTCAGGGCGCTCTGCCGCGCGGCCACGTTGGAGGGATACCACCCGATCTCGCTGACACCGATCTTCAAGCTGTCGGCGTTGGTCAGGTATCACTGCGCGAACTCTGCCGCCTCTTTGGGGTGCTGGGTGCTCGAAATGACTGAGATGCCCGAACCGCCCCAGAAGGCGGAGTCGTGGCTACCTGCCGTCCACTGCGGCATCTCTGCCACGGCCCATTGGCCGCTCGTATCCTTGGCGCTGCCCTTCACGACGCCCTGACCCCAGACCGCTGAGATCCACGAGGCGATGTTGCCCTTGTCTAGCGCGTTGTTCCAGCCCGCCTGGAAGTCGCCATTCGAGGCCGCTGTATCGACCAGCCCTTTGCTGATCAGGTTATCCCAAAAAGTCGCGACCTGTTGCGCCTTGGCACTGTTGACATTGACGACCCACTTGTCGCCCGAGGTGGTGAACCAGATGGCCCCCGCCTGCCACATCAACGCCTGGAACCAGCCGGTGTTGGTGGCGCTGAAGGCCGAGATATACGTGTCCTTGCCGAGCGCGTGAATCTTGGCGGCGTCGGCGGCATAGTCAGCCCAGGTGGCTGGGGGCGAGGTGATGCCCGCCTTCTTGAAGACCGTCGCGTTGTAGAAAAGGCCCTCAGGTCCGGTATCTTGCGGGTAGCCATAGAAGGAACCGTTGAGGGTTTCCAGGCTCCAGGCGAAGGGATCGAACTGGGACTTCACATCGTTGGCCCCATATTTGTTCAGATCGACCAGGGCACCGCGCGAAACGAAGGTTGGCACATACTGATACTCGATCAGCGCGACATCGGGGGCATTGCCCGCCTTGACTCCCGCCAAGACACGCGGGTAGTACTGCCCAAAGCCCGAGGGCTGCTTGAGCGCCGTCACGTGGATGTTGGGATGCGTCTTGTTAAAGGCATCGGCCTGTTCAGTGATCTGCTGGTTGAAGCTCCAGAACGTCAAATTGACGACGCCGCCAGATGACGAGCCGCTGCCTCCACCGCCGCATGCGGCGAGGATGGTGGTCAACCCAGTAAGGAGCATGACGAGAAAGAGTGCGGGCCTTTTGCTACGCAACACGAGAAGCCTCCTGCGCGGAATGTGGCGGATCGAACGCTGATCCGTCAACGGACATTGCCTGATTCGGCTGAGAAACCACAGAAAGGTGTCTTCGCAAAGAGTATCGGGAACTTACCGCCGTTCGCGGCCCCACCCCCTTTCAGGGCAACGCCATCCCCGGCTCAGGCGAATGGTCGCCCAAGCATCGCATGGCCTATGCGCTATTACGCGGTATTTAGGATGCGCTGGCGGGGACGGCCCCCCGCACTCGCGCCCCACACGATTCGCGGACGACCACCGAGGTCGCCAATTGCAGCCGCTCCATCACCTCGGGCGCGGCACCATCCGCCGCCGCGATGTGGCGCGGCTGCGTGACCAGATCCAGCAGCATCTGCATGCCACGCTGGCCCATCTCATAAAATGGTTGCCGCACAGTGGTGAGCGCGACGCGGGTGTGAATGGGCGGTGGCACATCGTCAAAGCCGATCACGGCCAGGTCCTCTGGCAGACGCACGCCATGTTCCTCGGCGACGGCCAGCAGACCATAGGCCATGAGGTCGCTGCTGGCAAAGACGGCGGTCGGGCGCTGGCCGTCGGGCAAAGCGAGGATCGCTTCGCCGCAGGTGCGCCCACTGAGAATCTCGAAATCGCCCTGCCAAAAGAGCGCCGGATCGGGCGTGATGCCCGCCTCGCCCAGGGCCTGACAATAGCCCTGGTAACGCTCTTGCGCGCAGAGATAGTGCAAGGGACCTTGGATGTACCCGATGCGCCGATGCCCCAACTCGAGCAGGTGGCGCGTCGCCAGGTACCCGCCACTGACGTTGTCGACGCCGACCCAGCGTGCCAGCTTCGACTCGGTTTGGTCATCGATGAGGATGACAGGATAGCCCCCGTGTGAGAGGGCCGCCACGTGCTCCGCCGCCGGACCCGGAAAGATGGCCAGCAGCCCAGAGGTGAGTTTGGTCGCCAGGATGCGGTCGAGCAGCGACGCGCGATCCTTTGGGTGCGAGAGGCTGTACAGCACCAACTCATAATTCGAACTTTCGATGACCTCGGCGACACCCCGCATGATCTGCGGGATGAACGGCCAGGTCAACGAGGGCACCAGCACGCCCAGCATGCGACTGCGCCCGGCCAGCCCCGTCGCCGCCGCGCTGGGCACGAACCCTTGCTCGGTCACGATGCGCAGTACGCGCTCGCGTGTGGCGGGGTCGACATCGGGCTTATGGTTGAGCACGCGCGACACGGTCGCCTTCGAGACGCCCGCCAGCCGCGCGATATCTTGAATGGTGGATCGCTCTGCCATAAGTTCGCTTCCTCGCCCTCATCGTAACCGCTCACGGTACCGGTTACGAGACAGTATACCGACAGATGAGCATCCTGTCAAGTAGGTCAAGGGGCAATCATGGCGTCTTATGTAAGAATTGCTGGCACCGGTTACGGTACCGGTGCCAGCATGGGGAACGGAGACTTCGCCTTCGCGGCACAGCGTGCTAGCATGGGGAACGGAGACTTCGCCTTCGCGGCACAGCGTGCTAGCGGCCCAATGTCATTTTCAGGCCATAGCGTGGGCGCAGCGTCACCATCGGTTGTGGCACGACGGGGTGGCCCAGCACCATGCGCGGGTAATAGTGCTGCGCGATGGTTGCCAGCAACAGCCGCGCCTCCATCTGGGCGAAGGGCATGCCGATGCACATGCGTGGCCCGCCCCCAAAGGGGAAATAGGCGAACTGCGGCACCTCTTGCGGGTGCGTCGGGTCGAACCGCTCGGGCTTGAAGTGGTCGGCATCCGCGCCCCAGATGTCGGGGCGGCGCTGGATGACCCACTGCGACATCAGCACGATCTGCCCCTTGGGCAGGTGATAGTCGCCGATGGTGAAATCTTCCGACGCCATGCGGCCAATCGCCCAGGCGGGGGGATAGAGCCGCATCGCTTCCTTGATGACCATGTCGGTGTAGACGAGGTTGGGCAGATCCTCGACCGTCGGCGTGCGTCCACCCAGGACGCGGTCGAGTTCCGCGCGCAGCTTGGCGTAGGCAGCGGGGTACTCTGACAGCAGATAAAAGGCCCAACTGAGCGCGTTGGCGGTCGTCTCGTGCCCGGCGGCGAAAAAGGTCATCGTCTCGTCGCGCACCTGCTTGTCGGTCATGACAGTCGCGTCCTCGTCCTGCGAGGCCAGCAGCATCGACAGCACGTCGCCCGTGTCTTCGCCGCTCGCCCGCCGCTCGTCGATGATTCCGTAGATCAGGCGATCCAGCGTCGCCTTGCCGCGCAAGAAGCGCCCATACGGCGTCAGCGGCGAATCAATCTTGAGCAGCGTCTTCCACGAGAGCCGCACATCGGCGGGGAAGAGGATCACATCGTTGAAGGCGTGGCCCAGTTCGCTGCTGTCGTGCCGCAAATCGACGCTCAGCAGGGTCTTGGCGACGATGCGCAGGGTCAGGGATTGCATCGCGGTCGCCATATCCAGCGTCTGACCGGGCTGCCACGCCGCCAGCATGTCTTCGGTGTGCTGCGTCATGGTCTGCGCGTAGCTCTCGATGCGCTTGCGGTGAAAGGCGGGCTGCACCAGGCGGCGCTGCGAGCGGTGAAACTCGCCATCGATGGAAAGCAAGCCATCGCCCAACAACCGCTCCAGCGAATAATTGAACTCGCGGCTGGTGAAGAGGCGCGGGTGCTCGGTCAACACATAGCGCACATACGCGGGGGCAAAGAGCATCACCATTTTGCCGCGCCGCAACATCGGCACGGTTGCCGCGTCGCCATAGTCGCGCTGCATGCGCGTGACGAACCCCAAGGGGTCGCCATTGAAATCAAACGACGAGCCAACGATCGGTTTCGGCCTTGGCCCCGCAGGGAAGCGGTAGGGAGCCTGTGTCGCGGGTTGTTCAACGGTTGCTTGCTGCATCTCATCACCCCATGCATAGGCGGGTGTCGATCAGGGCACCACACATTCTCGTAGCGAAACTGAATCTCGATTCATTTTCATCTATAGTATGCCGCAACGGGGACGAAAATGCAAGGGCATGGGAGAAGCGGTGACAGATATGCGCAGACGACGCCGGAAGCCAGCACCCCTAGGCGGTGGCTTCTGTCGTCGTCTCGGCCAACAGGGGCAGCACAGGGGACGCCGCCTCGGTTCGGCGGACGCGCAGCGCCTGGCGCAGCCCCGCCACGCTCGCGGCCAGCCGCCAGGCCACGCGGGGCGCGCGTCGCCACAGCCAGCCATCGATGCGCACGGCGAGCGACGTGCGGCTAAAGGGGTCCAGCACGGTGCGGCCCAGGGCATTGCGCGCGGCGGTGGCGCTGAAGGCCCCATAGGCCGCGATCCAGCCCCAGACCTCGCTCAGCGACAGCGTGCGCGCGGTGAGCGGGAAGATGCGCGGATAGCGGATGGCCGTCCGCAGCACCAGTTGGGTATAATCCCACCAACGCACGCGATCCTGGAAAAATTCGCGGGCTGGCCCCTCGCCCATATCATCGAGGATGCGGCAAAAGACGTTCAGCGTCTCGTTGACCTGGACGGGGGATTCGGCGGCGAGGGGCTTGGCGACCAGGAATTTGCTGAAGGCCCGTGCCAGCGCGGGCACCGCCTCCGCCGCGCGAATCTGCCCCAGGTCGGCGGCACGCAGACGGTCGTGCCGCAACGCCAGATCGAGCAAATCGGTGATGCGCCGCAGGTTGCGCGCGTTGGAGCCAAAGCCACAAAATGTCAGCGGCGATTGCAGCGCGGCGGCGTCGCCCAGCGACAACACGCGATCAAAAGCCAGCACCTTGCGCCCTGTCGCCCGCAACGATGGATCTTTGTACCCCGCCGGAATGAAGCCATAGACTGGCTTCAGGATGCTGACATCGCGCGTGTCCTTATACGTGGGCAACAGGGCGAAGAAATCCTCGAAGAGCGGCAACAACAGCGAATCGGGCAGGTGCGCGCGATCCCTACCCGTCTCGGCGTAGTAGAAGAGGTAGATGGCGGCCTGGTCGCCCTGCGTGGGAAAGGCCTCCCAGATCAATTGGTGCCCGTCGCGCGCGTGCTCGGTGGTGATGAGGATCTCGCCCAGCGCGGGGTCCAGTGTACCCGCCGCCCGCGCGGGATCGATCTGATAGCCCCCCGCGACGGTCCCGACGGTGGGGCACACCAGGGCATAGGGTGCACCGCCATTCAGTTGCGAGGCAATGGGCGAGGTGGCCCCCATGCCATCGATCAACAGCGGCGCGGCGAAGCGGCGCGTGGCCCCCGCCGCATCGGTCGCCTCGACGACGACGCGCTGGCCATCTACCAGCGCCCTGGTGAAGGTGATCTCATTCAGGATGACGTTGCCGCCGCCCGCCGCGCGAATCTTACGCAGACACAGCGCCGTCAGGGCATCGGCGTTCACCGCCACGTCTAGCACGCCATGCATCATCAGGTCGTGCGGGCGCGCATGGATGCCGTCGTTGTGGAAGTGCACCAGCCCCTCGCGGTAGCGTCGCCCGACGACCTCCGCGACCTCGTGCGGCTCTAGCAGCCCGACCGCGACCAACTCTTGCAGCTCGCCCGCCGAGATGTTCCATTCGCGGTGGACGGCCCCCACGGTGAAGCGGTCAAAGACCAGCACCCGCCGCCCATGGCGCGTCGCCATCACGGCGGCATTCAGCAGGTTCAGCCCGCCACCCGCATAGATGATGTCGAAGGCCGCTTCCGCCTCGCCCGCCGCCAGCGTCGCGTCGGGGACGCGCGCCACGACCACGGGCGGCGACTGCGGCGCGAACTGTTGCCGCACCCAGGCGCGGTCCAGATCGACCATCCGGCGCAGATGGGCCGCGCCATCGGGCAGGGTCGCCAGGGCGGCCAGCAGACGCGGATAGCGCGGGGTCAGTTCCCGCACCAGCGGCTCTTCGGTGAAAGATGTGGTGTCCAACGGCGGCTAGCCCCCCCTGCGCAAATTCTTGGCGTCACGCATGCGGATCGCCGTGTGCCTGCATCGTCGTCCAAAAGGCATTCGCCAGTTGCACGTAGCCAAGCGTGCTGGGGTGAAAGCCATCGAGCCAAATGTATTCGGGATGGGCCGCGATATCCGAATGGAAGAGGTCCACCGCGATGTCATGGTACTTGGCGATCTCGCCCGCGATGGCGACATTCCACGCGGCGGTCTGGGCCGCGATGGTCGCCAGCGGCACTTTGCCATGGATGAAGTAGGGCAGCTTCGTCAGATCCGGCAGGTTGGCGACGTAGATGTGCGCCGCCGTGCTTGCCGCCAGATCGCCCAGCAGCGTGTCGAGTTGCTGGGTATATTGGTCGAGCGTCAGCGTGCCGCCCTCCATCGCGCGGAAGTCGTTGGCCGCCAGCCACACGGTGATGACGTTGGGTTTCGCCGCGACGGCATATGACACCTCGTCGCCCAGCGCCAGCCGCACCGTCGCCCCCGCGATGCCCAGGTTCACGACCTTGGCATTGTGGGGCATGCGCGTGCCCAGCAGCGGCACATACCCCTGCGTCGAGGGGCATGTCGCGCCGATGCCCACCGCATCTGACGCGCCGATGGCGACATAGGTGAATGGCCCATTCCCCGGCGGAATCGGCTCACACGCGCCAGCCGTCGTCGCGGTCGTCGCCGATTGGCTGCCCCCGCATGCCGCCAGCGCCAACATCGCCAGCACAATCCCAAACGCGCCTAAGCGTCGCATCAGCATATTCCTCGCCTCGTTCTCGTATAACTCATCTCTCAACCAGAGATCGTAACGGATGCGCGGTGCCGCGTCAAGGGGCACACGTCACAGCAGCCCTTGGCGAATGGCGGCGCGTCTGCTATGCTGCGATCTGGCAGATGGCATGCTTTAGCATCTTGCGACTCAGCTATTCTGCGAAAACGATGGGGATTGATGGACATGGAGTCGCCGACACACAGTGGGCGCGGATGGCGCATGATCGTGGCGCTCGCGCTCGCCATCTTGCTGGCGCTGTTGACGGTGGCGCGGGCGCGCTCGGCACAGGGCGCGACGCTCCCCACCGTCGTCTATGTGCAGGGGCAATGTGTGACACTGCGCGCGACGCCCGCCGTGGGCGGCACACCGCTGGCGAGCGCCATCCCTGGCACGGGGCTGCACGTCACTGGGCTGAGCAGCGACGGCCAATGGTACCACGCGCTCTTCCTGGGGGCGATGCCGGTGTGGGTGCTGGCGAGCGATGTCGCCACCAGCTATGCGCGTGGCGTCAGCGAAGATGATGCGTGCCCCTTCGCGGGCATCCCGGCCTACACGGCGCACCCCATCACCGGCACGAGCGGCCCCTTCGCCCTGACAGCGGCGGGGACGGTGACGCAATATAGTGAATTGCGCTCGACCGCCGCCCCCACCGCCCGCGTGACGGCGGAGGTGCTGCCGGGGTCGCGCGCGGTCATCAGCCAATGGGCAGCCGACGCGCACGGCGGCATCTGGTATCTGGCCCATGTCGGCGGCGCACTCGGCTGGCTGTGGGCCTATGCCGTCATATTGGATGGCCCCGACCCCGCCACCGCGACGCTGGCGAACGGCCAGCCGGTGTGGTCGGTCGTCGCGGGCAAGGGCGTCTGGACGACCAATTACCTGCCGCGCCACACCGACATGACCGCGCTGGTCGCGACGATGAAGGCATTGGGCATCACCCACATCTATCCCCGCGTCGCCGAGACGAGCTTTGGCTTCTTTGACCAAAACACGCTGGACCGCTTGCTGCCAGTGGCGCACGCGGCGGGCGTCAAAGTCATGGCGTGGGTCTACCCCTATCTGCGCGATGTCGCGGACGACCTGGTGATGAGCGAGGCGGTCGCGAACTATCGCACCCCCTTGGGCGACCACGTCGACGGCATCGGGGCCGATGTAGAGGAAACGACCGATGCCCCCGCCGTCTTCGCCTATGGTCAGGTGCTGCGCCAGATGGTCGGGCCGCAATTTCCCCTGGTCATCACGACCTATAATCCGCGTGCCCGCGCCAGCTATCCCTTCCCCGAGGCCGCCGCCAGCTTCAACGTCATCGCGCCGCAAGATTATTGGCACAACAGCCCCACCGGCACCTTCGACGGCAAGAGCGCCCGCGCCCTGCTGACCGCGTCCGTGATGGGCATTCGCGCGGAACTCGGCGGCAAACCCTTCCCCATTGAGGAAAACGGCCAAATGTACGACATGTTCACCTATGGCGAACCCGGCGGCACCCAACCCAGCGCCGAAGAAATCGCGGGCGACCTGCAAGCCGCCAAGGACCTGGGGTGTGTCGGGGCCAGCTTTTTCGACTTCCGCACGGCGTCGCCTGACGAGCTGGGGGCGCTGCAACAGTTCGCTTGGTAGCGACACCGCCAACGTTCCTTGACACCCGTTTTGACACCAATGAGCCGTCATCACCTGTTCCCTCTTGCGCTGCCCTGAAGCCATTGCGCTGACGCGTCATAGCGCGAATGCTGGGGCGTGTTACCCCGTGCGGTCCTTCGGCCTGGGCGGCGCGCTGTCGTGACTCAGACGCTGCCTTGCATCTCCCTTAGTGATGAGACATACTGTTTCCTAACATCAGAGTTTGGAAGGAGTTTCCCGATGAACCCCATCATTCTTCTTGATGATGAGGCGAATATCCTGTATACCTTGCGGTTATTCCTGGAGGATGAAGGATACATCGTCGCAACATTCAGCCAAGGAACAGAGGCGCTCGACTACTTACGTACCCATCCCTATCCGCACATCATCATCACCGATTACCTGATGCCAGGAATGAAGGGCGACGAGTTTCTCGATCGCGCCCATACGGAATTCGCCGCCATTCACCATTGCTATCTGCTCATCGCGGCTCGCCCGCCCTCACAAATGCCTGCCGAGTTCATCGCCTCGCTTACGTCCTGGCAGGTTCCCTACATCCAGAAGCCCTTCGATATCTTCGACCTGTTAAAGCAGATAGGAGCCTGCCAGGCATCACCATGACCAACGGGGTGTTGCTCCCCCCTGGCGACGACCTCGGCTCCTGATCGCCGCTGAGCGACCCCAATGGAACGAGGCAACGGCAGCGCCCCCTTCCAGAGCGGTGACGCGCCACGGGCATCGCAGCAATGCACTCGGTAGGGGGCACAAGGCACGCGGGAGGCGCTAGATGATCCACCCGTCGTGGGAAAAGGACGCCAGGAAGTAAAGTTGCAGCGGGAAGCAGATGCCCGCGTACACCCAAAAGAGCGCGCGATGGCGGACAAAAAAGATGCCGAGCACGATGAACACGGGAAACAGTTCCAGCGCGAAACGCGACTGCGAGAGCAAGGGGAAGCCCGACACGGGCTGCGACAGGAACAGCAGATACAGCACGGTGGTGTACAGCGCGTAGCTGGGCGGTAGCAGCCGCCAGCAGAGGGCACACAGCACCCCGACGAAGATCACCGTCACGAACTCTTGTATACTGCGGAACTCAAAGAACGCGCCGCTGGCGGCTGGCACCAGAATGCCCCTCACCGCGTCTACCAGCGTGAAGATGGGCAGCTTCGACGTGCGGTGCCACGATGCCTGTGCGTGCAAAAAGGCCAGGAAATCCCCATTTTTGAGGGCGAGCCAGGCTCCGAACCCGACGATCCCCAAGGGAAAGATGGTGAGGTAGGCGAGGTCCTTCGTCAATTTCCCGCGAAGTTGCTGCCAGTGTGGCAGATCGCGCAGGGTGATGTCGTGCTGGACGGCATATTCCCACAGGAACGGCAGCACCAGCAGCAGCCCCGCCTGACGGGTCAAGACCGCCAGCACGCCGAGGCACGCGGCGGTCAACCACTTGCCCTGGCGAATCGCTAAGAAACACGAGAGCGAGAGGGCGAGCAACAATGATTCCGGGTAAGCGACGAAGCCAAAGAACGCCGTGGGAAAGAGGCTGAGCGCGAGGACGCTGTACGGCGCGAAACGCTCCCCAAAGTCGCGTTGCACCAAGATGAAGAGCTGATAGAGCGCGACGAACCAGGCGACATTGGTGATGATGAGTCCAGCCAGGTAGTAGTTGCCCCCGATGATGTCGCCGATGAGCCGCATCGCCAACGGGTAGAGCGGGAAGAAGGCGGGGAAGGTGTGGACCTTGATCGCCAGGTACCCATATTTAGCGATGTCGGCGTAATAGGTGGTATCCCAATAATCCCAGGTATCCCACAACGGTTGTTTCAGGGGTGAGGGAAACGGTTTGTAAAACTCGCCGTGCGAGAGCGGGAAATGGCTGCTCGCCACCACCGCCACGAGCATGCAGACACGCGTCGCAACGAAGATGAGCGCGACGATCTTGAGGGCATGACGGTCAAAGAGCCGTGCAAACAGGCTGCCATAGTCCAAAATGCGCGTGATAGAGGCCGGAGATTGACTCATGAGATGGCGTGAACCCTTTCAATGAATACATAGGAACCGTCGTCCCGCGTCGCAACAAGCGAATGGGGCACGCGCCGCTGCTTGCACCATCGTGGCAAAAAGCGCCAGCTTCAGCCTATCATCGCTGTCAATGTGGGGGAGGCGCGCCAGCGGCGCACCGTCACGGCGTAGTGCACATTTCCCATTGACCAGGTTGTATGCATGCTTTATCATTGGTAACAGTACTCTTCAGGCATCAAACAAGGCAACACGCCATATTTTTTCGCGCGTTACACGAGAAAGAAGTTCGCATGCACCAGCGCATTCTTCGCCTCACCCTTTTGCCGCTGCTGCTGATCGTCGGGCTGGCGAGCCAGCGGGCCACCAGCGCGCGGGCAGCCACCCTCACCCCACAGCCACGGCACTACCTCGCGCAGGTCTACAAGACCTGGCCCATCATTCACACCGAGCGGCCCCAGGCCCAGCTTCCCGGCAATTTTCCCTTTCAG
>JBBQSR010000079.1:0-10933 GCA_038234855.1 Ktedonobacterales bacterium
TAGATTTGGGCGCTGGTGTTGCCAGCGCCGGTCGTGAATTGTACCGTGATCTGCGTGTAGTCGCTGGTGGCAGCAGAGTTGTTGACCTCGCTCCCGCCAAAATCCTTCGCGCCGACATACACCGTGTCGCTGCCATTGGCCGACTTGACCCAGCCCGTCAGGGTGTAGGTGTGGTTGGGCGCGAGGCCGACGATGGTCTGGTTCACCCCTGACGAGGTGTTCGCCGTCTGCACCGCGCAGGAACCACTGTGCGCGTTGTTGCTGACCACGCTCGCGTTGCCCGCCGTATCGTTCCAGGCACCGCCCAGCGAGCAGGGCGATTCGAACCTAGGGTTGCTCACGAAATTGCTGCTCACGCCACAACTGCCCGTGAGATGGTTATCCGCGCCGATGTCGGGGGGATTCGAGACGCCAGCACCAAAGAAATCGGCGTTGGGCGCATTGGCGACGGCTACCCCGCAACTGATGGCGGTGGAGTTCCCTGAAGTTTGTAGGCGCTGGCCGTGCCGATGCCATTGCCGCCACCGTCGGGATTGGTGAAACTGGGATCGCCCGTCAAGGCATTGGTGTTGTTATTGGGCCGATTGCCTGACCCCCAAAAGAGGGTGTGATCCCACAGCGCGTTCCCGCGAAAGGTGCCATTGGCCTGATTGTCGATGATATTGTTGGTGAAGGTGGTGCCACTGCTCCAGATGCCGCTGTCGATGACCGGATTGCCCGAGGAAACGTAGACCGTGTTGTTGTAGATCGCGGCGGTGCTGGTGGGGCCTTGCCCGCAGGTGGTGCCATTGAACACCGCATTGTTGCCCGAGCCACCATCATCCTGCGAGATGTTGTAGCGCACGATGGCGTTGCGTCGGTCGCCGCTTTGGCTGCATTCCAGGTAGAAGCCGAACGGATTGTTGTGGCTATAGTTGTACTGCACCACGCAGTTGGTCGTGCCGCCGTCGCAATCGAACGCTTCGCCGTCGCCCTGGCTGCGCGAGGTGTTGTAGACCTCATTGCCCTGCATCAGGGCATCGCTGCTATCCACCACCCAGACGGCGGAGGAATCACGGTTGCAGTACGTTGGGCTGCATCCGCTGCTGGTGGAAAGGGTGCCAGCTCCAGCCACGACATTGCCGATGATCTGCGGGCTGCTAGTATAGCGAACGACGATGGCGTCGCTGCTGGTGGCGTTGATGGTGTTGCCCACGATCGTCACATTGGTGTTGCGGGCCGTCGCCGGGGCCTCGCGGTCATTGCCCACCCAGATGCCGAGTCGATAGGCATTCTCAATCGTGTTGTTGGTGATGTTGACGTTGTCGAAGGTCCCCGGATTGCCCAGGCCTGAGTCCATATCGACGGCGATGGCGGAGTTGACGCCGTAGTAGCCCCCCGCGTACCCCGCGATGTCATGGACGTGGTTGTGCGTGATGGTGATGCCGCTCAGCGTGTTGCCCGTATCGTTATAGACCAGTATCCCCGCCCGATCCGTGACGGATGTCGTCGCGTTCGTGACCTCCAGATCCTCGAAGGTCATATACGCGGTGTCGTACAGTTCCACCGCCGCTGGCGTGACGCCATTGCCCGCGATGATGGGGGTCGCGGAGCCGTGGCTGCTGTTATACACACCGACCAGGATGGGGTTGCCGCTGCTGCCTGACCCATGCAGGACGAGGCCCCCCGTGCAGGTGGTGCCAGAGGCAAAGACGAGGCCGTCCCCCGTGACGAAGGTGTGATTGTTCACCGCCGTGAGCGTATTCCAGGCGGAGGCGGGTGAGGTGCCATCGCCATTGCTGCCAGCCGTGCAATCGACATACCACCAAGTGGTCACGTCGGCATGGGCGAGGCGGGGCACGGCGATGACCGCGAGGACGGCGCAGAGCGCGGCGACGGCGCTGATGATGATCACACGACGACGTGCATGGATCATGACCAAAACTCCTTTGTTGGTGTGCGGCCTTCGTGGAAGGCCCAGAAGCTGCCAGCAGCGCAGCTCAACTCTGAGCCGCGTCGCTGCTGGCATGCGCTGAGGAAATCACGGGGGCATCCTGGTGCTGGGCGACGAACTGATAGGTGCCAGACCCCACCGTCACCGTGATAGAACGGCCATCAGAGCGCGTGGCCCAGGTGGCGGGGAAATGGGATAGCGGCGTGCCACTTTCCGTGATATGCGCGGCGGCAGTGACGGGCAGGACGATATCCGCCGTGGTATTCGCGGGAATCGTGACGCCCAGGGTCAAGGTCGCCGCCGTCGTTTCCCACGCGACGGCGATGGGGCCGCTGATGCTGTGATACGTGGCCGCGACCTGTGTGAGGCCCTCGTGCGGGTGGGGCGCGATGCGGAGGTGCCGATAGCCAGGGGCGTCACCCCCCAGGTCGATGCCCGCCACCATCCGATATAGCCACTCCGCGACCGACCCCAGCGAGTAATGGTTAAATGAGTTCATTTCGGGGTCTTGAAAGCCGCGCTCCTTCGTCCAGCCATCCCAACGCTCCCAGATCGTCGTCGCGCCCTGCCGGATGCTGTAGCCCCACGAAGGATAGGTGTCGCTCAGCAGCAGGCGATAGGCCACGTCGTGATACCCCAGCTCCGTCAACACGGGCAAGAGATAGCTAACCCCCACGAAGCCGGTGGCGAGGTGCCCGTCGCGGCGGTCGATATCCGCGACGAGGTGGCGCGCCAGGGTGGGCCGCAGCGCCGCTGGCACCAGATCCATCGCCAACGCCAGCACGTAGGCGGTCTGGGTGCCACCCAGCAACCGCCCATCCTCCCCCACATAGGCCCGGTGAAACGCCGCCTTGATCTGGGCAAAGAGGTCGTCATAGTGCGCCGCTTCGGCGGTGCGCCCCAGCACCCGCGCCATCGCCGCCATCAGCCGCGCATCATAGGCATAATAGGCCGTCGCCAGCAGCGGTTTGGGGGTCAGCGTCGCCATCGTGTGCTCCGCCGCATCGCCATCGACCGCCAGCCAGTCGCCGTAGTTATGGTTGAGCCGGGCATCGCGCAGGTAGTGCGGGTTCGCCTCAGCGATATAGGCCATCCAACGGGTCAGCGCGTCCCAATGGCGCGCGATGATGCGCGTATCGCCATAGACGCGATAGAGCGTCCAGGGGAGGATGACCCCGGCATCGCCCCAGGCGGGCGCGCCCTCGTCCTGCACCACGGCGCGGGGAGCGACATCGGGGAAGGCCCCATTGGCGAACTGCGCGTCGGCCACGGTGTCGAGCCAGCGGGTGAAAAACGCGGCGACATCGCGATTAAAGGTCGCGGTGCGGGCGAAGATCTGCGCGTCGCCAAGCCACCCCAGTCGCTCATCGCGTTGCGGGCAATCCGTGGGGATGCTGAGGAAATTGCCGCGTTGCCCCCAGATGACATTCTGATAGAGTTGGTTGACCAGGGGGTGCGAACTGGTGAAGGTGCCAGTCGGGCGGGTGTCGCTCTCGATGACACACGCGGTATAGGTGTCGAGATAGCATGGTCCGGTATACCCCACGACCTCGCAATAGCGAAACCCATGAAAGGTGAAATGCGGGGCCAGCACCTCGGAGTCAGCGCCCCGCAGGATGAAGGTATCGGTCGCCTCGGCGCTGCGGAGGGCTTGCAGATAGAGATCGCCATTGTCTTGTAGCATCTCAGCGTAGCGCAGCCGGATCGTCGTGCCAGCGGCGGCGGTCAGGCGCACCTGCACCCAGCCCACCAGATTTTGCCCGAAGTCCAGGATGACGCGATCCGCGCCCATCTGCGTGATGCGCTTGGGGGTGATGGTTTGCGTCACGCGCACGGGTTCAGCCGCATCAGCGCACAGTTCCGGCAGTGGGTCGCGTGGCCAGGTGGTCACGCCCGCCCAAGCGGTGGCGGCATACCCTGGCTGATCCCACCCGCTGAGGGCGTGGCGGGCATCATACCATTCGCCGTGCAGCAGGTCGCTTTAGTGGATTGGCCCACACGTCGCTTGCCAGGTGGGATCGGTGGCGATGATGGTTTCGGTGCCATCCGTAAGGGAGCACGGTGCTGCCGTCACTTTGGGCGGCTCAGGGTGAGCGGATGAAGGGATCGGGTCGCAGGAACATCAGGTGACGGGCCTCCTCTTCATTGAAGGGCGATCGCGACGGTATCTATCTAGGAACAAGCTTGTCCCGTTGACGCGCGTACAACGAGGCGTGCTTGCGTGTGGAGATGTTGGATGGGCGCATCAGGGTTCGCTAGCCGTTCAATCAACAAGCGTGCCACCAAGGCACCACGCTGGAAAGATTGTCCATCGACACTCGTCAAAGGGGGCCAGCAATAGGTCGCCTGGGCCGTGTTGTCGAAGCTGACGATACTGATGTCGTCGGGAATGTGCAGGCCAGCCGCGGCCAGCGCGGCACAGACGCTGGTCGCCACGAAATCATTGACCACGACCAAGGCGGTAGGCCGTTCTTGGGCGGTAGTCGCGGCGAGCAGTTCCTGGGTCGCGCGGTAGCCATCCTCGCGGGTCGGGCCACAGCGTTTGATCCAGCGCTCATCGACGGGGATGCCCGCGGCCTCTTGCAGCGCCAGGCACGTCGTCAGGCGGTTGCCTAATGTCACCTGATCGGCGACACCATAGATATAGCCGATGCGCCGGTGCCCCAGCTCTGCCAGATGCTCGATGACCGCTGCTTCGCCCCCCGTTGCTTCCACCACGGTGTCGAGGAAGTCGTGCTCGAACCCTAAACCCACGATGGGCTGGCCCTGGTGGCGCAGGGTAGCGATGTCGGGAAAGACGGATTGCTCGGTGCCGTAAGAAAAGATCAGGCCATCCACGCGCTGCTGGGTGAGCAACTGCAAAAACGTGCGTTCTTCATGCGGGTTCCAGTGCGTCACGCTGCGAAACACCGAATAGCCCTGTTCGCGGGCGAAGGACTCCACGCCAGCGGCGAGGTCGTGGTAATGCTCGTTGGCATCTTCGGGGGCGGCAAAGCCGATGATGTGCGACGCCCGCATGCGCAAGCTGCGCGCCCCTTCGTGGGGGTGGTAGCCCAGTTCAGCGATGGCCGCCAGCACCCGTGCCCGTGTTTCAGGTGAGACGTCGGAGTTGGGCTTGTTGTTGATGACCAGCGATACGGTCGATTGCGCCACCCCAGCGAGGCGGGCGACATCGACGCTTGTGACGCGTTTGACCTGTGCCACGTACTAATGTGTCCCTTCGTCGCTGAATGTGGACAACGGCTCAAACAGCGCGGCCCTTCGCTCTCGATACGTATTGGTAAAGAGTATACCGATACGTATCGATTTTGTCAAGGGGTACCCGCGCGATTTTCGTGGATATCGGGAAGCAGTCATTTTTCCTGTGCACGTGTGCCTTTGCTGCACCGAGACACGAGCGCGTTTTGTGGCGTTTCCGCTACGCGTTTCAATGCGCAGACCAAGACAGGGTAACGGGTGCGGAGCGCCCAAGTTGGACCCCCCCCACAACAGACGCGCCACCGCTCGCGGACGCTCAGCGCCATCACGGTTTGAGCGCGGCGATGAGGTAGGTGGCGATCTGGCGAATGATGGCGGTTACTTGATCGTTGCTGAGGCCACCGAAGGAATGCTCGCCATCGTAGCTGATATATTGCACAGGGATGTGGTGGGCTTGCAGGGCGGCTTGCAACGCCAGCGATTGTGCTGGCGGCACCAGCGTGTCGCGCGTGCCCTGGATGATGAGGGTCGGCGGTGTATGGTCCGACACCAGCAAGAGCGGCGAGGCGTCGCGGTAGGCAGCGGGATCTTGCTGAGCGGTGGCCCCGATGAAGTTTTGCAAAATCTGCTCCTCTATTGGGGTGCCGGTGCCGAGGAGGTCGACCGGGCCGTAGCTATCGATCACACAAGTGGTGACGGCGGGGGATTGGCTGGCGAGCAGTGCCGCCTGGTCACCGGGATGGATCTGTGCCGTGACGCCCAGGAAGACTGCCAGGTGCGCGCCCGCTGAATCGCCCCAACTGCACAGCCGGGTCACATCCAGGCCCAGTTGGCCCGCGTTGGCCCGTAGCCAGCGCACGGCGAGTTGCACATCCACCAGTTGCGCGGGCCACACGGCGGCTGGGGCCAGGCGATAGTTGAGCGAGGCTGCCACGATACCCTCCGCCGCCAGCGCGGTGCAGCCGCCCGCATATTGTGCCTTGTCGCCCTGCGACCAGCCACCGCCGTGAATCATCACCACGCCGGGGTGGGTGCCGCTGGCGGCGATGGGCACACAGACATCGAGCGTCTCGGCGGCCAGGGGACCATAGGCCACGCCGCGCCGCACCTGCACGGTGAAGCGGCCCCCCGTCACCGTGGTGACGGGCGCGGTGGTCGTGGGCGTGGTCGGGCGTGCCGTGCTAGTGCTAGCGGAGCCGCACGCGACCACCACGAGCGCCAGCAGCGCGGCGGCGCAAAACGTGAAGCGATTCGACATAAAGGGGGAGGACACTCCTGGGGCGTGTTATGGCCCGGTTGTGGTGGGCACGCGTTTCAACTGCCCGATGGAGACGGCGACGTTCGTGCCCGCATGACGGTTGATGCGTATCAGCACCAAATCGCCCACATGGAGCGTCGCCAGGGCGATGGGCCTGCCCGCGTGGCGGATGACGGTGCGGGGGATGATGTGAACCGCCAACGTCGCGCCATGGATGGTACGCACCGTGACGACATCGCCATCGAGGGCGCTGATATGCCCGACGAAGAGACGCTGATTCGCGGTGGTCGGGTGGCGGGCGGCATGGTAGCTCGCCCCGGCGGCGACGCCACCCACGCCAATGCCCAGCCCCAGCACGAGCAGCACGAGCTTCGCGCCGATGCCACCTTTCACAAATATCACGGTCCCTACTCCATCCCTATCGCGCTCGCTAGGCGGCCATTAATGCGTGGTGTTACTTGGGGGCTTGGCTGCCCACCGCTGAGCGTCACCCCCCACGGTTGCCGAGGAACTGAGCCAAAACGTGACCAGGGCTGCGACGGCGACGGTGAGGTCTAGCCAGGGCAGTTCGGATGCCAACGGGGCCAAATAGTCGCCTGGTGCCCCCAGGAAGTCGCCGAAATTGGCGACGATTTGCCCCAACACGTCCAGCGCGCCGGAATCCCCTAGCAGCGTGCCGAGTCGCATGCTCATCAGCAGCAAGATGATGCCCGCGCCCGCCGTCACCCAGCCCCAGCGACGACGCGGTGCGGGCGATGGGGCCACGACCCGCGTGGGGGCCAGCGGCGCGGGGCCAGGCAGCGCCCGCATGACGCGCGCGGCGAGGTCCGGCGGCGGCGCGACCGCGTGCAACCGCGCGAAGAGGCGGTCGACATCGTCGCGTGGCTCTGGCGTTTCCTGTGGTTTCATGTCCCTACCCCCTTCTCCGCATCGGTCGCGGTGGCTGCCCATAACACGTGCTGCGTGGCCCATCCGTTTCGTTTTCTCGCCATCAAGGGACGGCCTGGGTGATGCCGCGTGCGCGCAAAAAGGCCCGCAACAGCGGCTTCGCGCGGTGAAAGTGCGTCTTGGCCGTCGCCTCGGGCAGCCCCAGCACCTGCCCGATCTCGGCGAAACTGAGATCCGCGACGTAGCGGAGCGTGACGACCTCACGATATTTCACCGGCAGCGCGGCGATGGCCTCCGCCAGGATCGCTTGCAGGTCGCCACGCTCCGCCAGGGCCTCGGGCAGGGGCGCGACATCGACCACCTGTTCTAAGGGCGAGGGGCCATCCGTTTCATCGGCGGCAGACATCTGCGAGAAGGGGACGGTGCGGTCACGGCGCAGTTCATCGAGGCAGCGATAGCGTGCCACACGAAAGAGCCATGGGCGCAACCCCATATCCCCATGCAGCTCGTCCGCGTGGGTAAAAAGCTGAATGAAGGTGTGCTGCACCACATCCGCCGCTGCGTCGCCATCCCCCAGAAAGCGCAGGGCAAAGTTATAGAGCGAACGTTGATAACGCTCGATCAGGTATGCGATGGCCTCGCGGTCGCCACGCTGGATGCGCCGCAGCAACGCTTGGTCCGACAGATGCGCCACACACGGCTCCCTTGCGCTGATCCCGCCCTCTCTGCACACACGATAGCGCATGATGGGGGGCGACTGCAAGCAATGATAGCGGGATGCGGAGATTCACCGCGCTGACGCTTTCCGCGCCATCTGTAAGCCCTGGCCTGGCCCCGTCAGCAGCCGTATGGGACGCAGGGGTGCCAGCCCCGCCGCGCGCTGCCACGCGGCCATCTCAGCGAAGGAGTAGAGGCCCGCCTCGCTGGTGAGGGCAAAGAAGAAGTCGCCGCACGCCTCTAGCTGGCGCGGCGTGGCATCGTCCCCTGGCCGAATGCCCTCTTGGATGACGCACAGGCCGCCTGGCGTGAGGGCGCGGGCGATGCGGGCCACCAGGGCACCATTCGTGGCGGCGTCGAAGTGATGCACGAGGTTCGCCATGAAGATGACGTCATAGCGTGCCGTGCCCAGGTCCGCCGTCAGCGCGTCGCCCGCCATGTGCCGCACGCGTGCCCCCATGCCCATCTCGGCCAGCAATGGCGCGGCGTAGGCCACCGCCTGTGGCAGATCGAGGATGGTCGATTGCAGGTGCGGATGGCGACGGCAGAGCGCCACGGAATAGGCCCCATGCGACCCGCCGATGTCGAGCATCTGGCGTGCGCGCGGCGCGATGGGCACGCGCACCGCCACCTCGGGCGCGGTCAGCCGGGCGATGGCCCGCATGCCGCGCTGATAGAGTTCCCATTCAGCGGGCGACATTTCTTGGTGAAAGTGGATGGGCGTGCCCGTCTGGAGGAAGGTTTCGGTGCGCCCCAACCATTCCCACTGCAATTCGTTAAAGAGCAGGTAGTCGCGGATCGACTGGGGGCTGTCGCACAGCAGCCAACGCCGCGCCATCGGGGTGAGGGCATAGCGCCCGCGCGCCCGGCGCAGGTACCGTTGCGCCACCAGCAGGTTCAGCAGCTTCGCCGTCGTGGCGGGGTCGGTCGCGCAGAGCGCGGCGATGCCCTCGGCGGGCAGGTCGCCCGATGCCAACGCGTCAAAGATGCCGCAACGCGTCGCGGCCATCAGCGCGCGTGCGATGACCAAACCCGGCAATGCATCGATGAGGGGCGTGGGCACGCGCCCACTCGCCAGTGCCACCCAGTCGATCAACCGCTCTGCCACCAAACCCAATCGCATGCTGACCACCCTCTAGCCCATTATAATGCGTGATACCCCTGATGAGACGCCTTGGATGCGTCCTTAGGGTATTTGTGGGTGCGATTCGGCTGGACGCCGAACTATTCTAGGGGCAGATTGCTCGCCTTGATGCCTTCCCTCATCGTTTCAACGGCGAGCATCTAGGCCTTTTTAAAGGCGCGAGACGGCCATCAGGTCTTGTTGCGCTGCAACCTGGACGGGGGCAGTAGGTGCAGACACGCGCGTGAACTGCGCCAACACCGGGCGATGGTCCGACGCCAGATTCACGGGCACGCCGGGGCCGTCCGCGACGGCCTCTGCACTCAGCAGCCGCTCTGCCAGGGAGGGATCGGCCCACAGGTAGTCGATGCGACCTGCCGGGGCGGGCAGCGGGCAGGTCGGCGGCACCGCGCGCAGGTCGTGCGTCGCGCGCAGACAGTCGATGTACCCCGCGCGCAGCAGGTGCGGCACCGCCAGCCGGGGCAGGTACCAATTCACCGCGCGGTCAAAGAGGGACGACAACGCGCGCGACCGGGGAATCTGCCGCACGAGCGGCAACAACGGATGCAGCGCCGGGGGGATGATGTAGCCCAGGTGCGGCTGGCCCGGCAGCGCCTCGTGCGTGCGGGCGCGCTCGCGGTCCAGTTCGATCACCCGCGCGAGCAGGCCGCTGGCGTCGAAGGTTTCGCCCGGCGCGAGGGCATTGAAGTCGCCCATCAGCAGATGCGGACGCCCCAGGCGGCGCACCGGGGCCATGCAGTCGAGGAAGGCGCGAATCTCCGCCGCGCGGCGACGCTCGGCACCGTAGCCCTTATAGAAATCCGCCGTCAGGTGGCCGACGAAGATGTGCCACGGCTGCGCCTCGCCGGGCAGGTCGACCACCGCTTCGATCAAGCCTTTTTGGAAGACGGGGCGGCCATGGTTTACCCAGGCACGGATCGGCCACCGGCTGAGCAGCGCCACATGATAGCCGCCCGAGGAATAGCCCACCACCGCGTACATGCCCAGCCGATCCGCCAGCGCGCGGATGGCCTCGGGGTCGTTCGCCTCTTGCAGCCCCACCACGTCGGGGGCCATCTCGCGGATGACGCGTTCGACAGCGTGGATGCGCCCATCTTTGCCGCCAATGAGGATGTTGTAGGTCATGATGGCGAACGACGCGCCCGTCGGTGATTGCATGGTGGTGTGGCTCCCTTGGGGTGAAACTGTGGCTCTGTTAGCTAGGACGTAATAGTCACGCTCATAGCAACATATTCCCCCAAACGCCCACTTCTCGTGCCATTTCAGGTGACGCGGTGGCGGCGGGCGGGCGGCAACTCAGGTGTGGTCGGGCAGCGAGATCAGGTGGCTGCGGAGGGCCTGGGCGACCGCTTCGGTGCGGTTAGTGACGCCGAGCTTTTGATAGATGATGGTCAGGTGAAATTTCACCGTGCGCTCCGCCAGCCCCAGATGTTCGCCGATCTCCCGATTCGTCTGACCTTGGGCGCTGCGGGTCAAGATGGCGCGTTCGCGTTCGGTCAGCGTCACGGGGACCTCGCCAGTTTGCAGCATCTGGCCCATCGTCGCCATGACGCGGTCCACCACCTGCGGCGCAAGGCGCGAGCCACCCGCCATGACCGTGTCAATGGCCAGCAGCACGTCGCGCACACCCGCGTCCTTGAGCAGGTAGCCGCGTGCCCCCGCCCCGATGGCGCGCAGGATGTGGTCATCGCTGCCAAACGCCGTGAGGACGATGACCTTCGTCGGCAACCCCGCTGGCTGGATCGTTTGCAACAGCCCCACGCCGTCCAGGCCAGGCATCTCTAGATCGAGCAGG
>JBBQSR010000080.1:0-10816 GCA_038234855.1 Ktedonobacterales bacterium
TGCAGCCAATCCGCGCGATGGCTAGGCAGTCCCGCGAAGTAGGGACGACGCCGCGCGAACGCCTTCACATACAGCCGCAGATCGCTCGATTGGGGACCATACAGGTAGCCGAGGCGCGCGACCGTCGCGGTGCCGATGGCCGCCAGCAGCGATTGTTCCGCCTCGATGGCCGCCGTGAAAACCGGATCATCCGCCGGTGCGACGAGCGGCGCATCCTCCGCCGCGCCCTGCGCCGCGTCATAGAGGAAGGTGTAACTCGCCGCCACCACGCGCGGTGACTCACCCTGCGTGGCGGCCCCCACCAGGGCGGTCGTGGCGGCATGCAGCGGTTCAGCGAAACCGCGCCACTTGTGGCCATCATGCAACAGCGTGTTGGCGCGTTGAGGAACGAGATTCAGCACCACGGCGGGCTGGTGCTGGGCGTAGAGGTCGCTGAGCGCGGCGGCAGTGAGCGACGGCACCGCGATGGGCGTGCAGCCCAGTGCCCGCAACACCGCGACGTGGCGGTCGGACTGCACCGTACCAGTGACGGTGTGGCCCCGCGCCACCAATTGTCTGACGGCCTCTTGGCCCAGTTCCGTTGATGCGCCCACTACCAGGACGCGTTGTGCCTGCGTCGGCTCTGCCATCCCCATTCCCTCCTGCTATGACGAACGTTCGCTGTTGATCATAGCAAACGGGAGGGGGATGGTGCCCAGGGGGACTTACTCCGCGAAGAGGTTCGCTTCTTCGAGATTGAAGATCTCGATGGGGGTGAAGTCTTCGGGGGCGGTCTGGTTCTTGTCCACCAGGAACCATTGGCCGTTCACATCCACCACATCCACCGCCCAGTCCACATTCAGCAGCAACAAATCTTCGAGCAGCGCGCGCCCCGGCGTGCCCAGCACGTCCGTGGGGATGGCAGCCAGCTTGGCGGCGAGGTGCGACATGGGTTTTCCCTCCTTAGGGTGAAGCCGAACAAACATTCAATCTTGTCTAGAAGAAGTGTACCAGATCGCGAACCACTCGACCAGCAATTAGGACAGATATACTATACCAAGCCCTCGGGGAGTCCTGACAGCGTTTGACATACATTCACCATAGCTTCGCGGAGGTTCTGTCATGGCGGCGTGGCATAGTAAAAGCAGAGTTTTCGTTTATCGGGTGAAAGAGGCACAACCATGGCGACCGTGGCACAGACACCGCCGAGCGCGGTGCGGCAATTCGTGCGGGTGGCGTGGCAGGGGCGGACCTACCGCAGCTTGCTCTATGACGTTCTGGCCTTCCCGTTAGGCATCTTTTATTTTACGACGCTGGTGACCTTGATCTCGGTGGGCATCGGCTTGCTGCCCATCGTGGTCGGCGTGGGCCTCTTGGGCGTGACGGGCGTCGCGTGGTGGTGGCTGGGCGAGGGGGAGCGATGGCTCGCCACGACACTCTTGGGCGTGCCCATCACCTCGCCGCCCTCGCCCGTCGACCGCCCCAACCCGACGCTGTGGGACCGTGCCCGCGCCTACCTCATCTACGCGCCGACGTGGAAGCGGCTGGCCTTCGTCATGCTGAAGTTCCCCATCGGCATCATCCTCTTCGTGGTGGTGGTGACGGGGCTATCGGTCAGCCTGGCCCTCGCGCTGGAGCCGCTGGGCTATCTCATCAACTATTCGATCATTTCGTCGTGGCACCTGGCGGGCGAGGGCCGCACCGTCACCATCTGGGGCCAGCAGATCATCGGCGATGGCACGTGGCGCTGGGGCGATTTCCTGCTGCTGCTGCCCTCGGTGCCGGTCGGCGTCGTGGCGCTGCTGGGCGTGCTGCACGGCTTCAATGGGCTGGCCTGGGTGAATGGCCAATTGGCGCGGGCACTGCTGGGGGCCAGCGAGGGCGAACTGCGGCTGGCCGAGGCGCGCACCGCCGCTGCCCAGGCCCGCGCGCGCGCTGACGCCGCCGAGCGCAGCCAACGCGCCCTCATCGTCAACGCCTCGCACGAGCTACGCACCCCATTGGCCTCCGTTCGTGCCCACGTGGACGCGCTGAATATGACCGTTGCCGCTGGCACGCCCCTCAGCAGCGAGGAGGCGCAACGCTATCTGACGGTCATCAGCCGCGAGAGCGGACGCCTGGGCAGCCTGGTCGATGATCTGCTGCTGCTGGCGGGCAGCGACACGGGGCAGGTGCCCCTGGTCTTTGGCGCGATGGACGTTGCCGCCATCGCCCGCGAGGTCTGCGATGCCCTGGCACCGCTGGCCGAGCGTGAGCGCCGCGTGCGGCTGCTCTGCGAGGCCGATGCCGCGCCCCTCGCCTGGGGCGACCGCCTGCGCCTCTCGCAGATCCTCATGAATCTGGTGCGCAACGGCATCCTTTACACGCCCGAGGGGGGCATCGTCGCCGTGCAGGTGCGCCCGCACGATGCCCGCTTCGTCGCCGTCGTCGTGGCCGACACCGGCATGGGCATCGCACCGGAGGATCTGCCGCACGTCTTCGACCGCTTCTACCGCACCGATGCCTCGCGTGCCCGCGCCTCGGGTGGCTTTGGGCTGGGCCTCGCGATATCCCACGACCTGGCGCAACTGATGGGAGGCGATCTGCGCGTCAGCAGCATCGTCGGCGAGGGCAGCACCTTCACCCTGTTGCTGCCCCTTGCCCCCGCGCCCGCCGCGTGATACGGTTGAGGTGAGAGATTGCCCCCGACGTGAGAGGACCAGGATGCAGAGCGCGTTGATGACCAAACGATTGACATTGCGCCACTTCACGGCAGCGGATGGCGATCTCCTCTGCGAGCTCGATAGCGATCCGGCGGTGATGCGCTGGCTCAATGGGGGCTTCCCTACCCCACATGCTACCATTGAGCGTGACATCTTACCAGCGTTTCTGCGCTCGTACACCCCGCTGGGCTTTGGTGTGTGGGCGGCACAGTTGCGAGACAGCGGCGATTTCCTGGGATGGTTGAGTTTGCGCCCAGTGGGGGACCTTGCCACTGAGGCGACGATTGGCTATCGGCTGCGGCGGGCTGCTTGGGGACATGGCTACGCTACTGAGGGTGCCCGAGCGCTCATCCGTCGCGCCTTCGCCAAATTTGGCGTAGAGCGCGTCACTGCCACGACCTACGAGCAAAACTTGGCCTCGCGCCGCGTCATGGAACGAGTCGGAATGACGCTCGTGCGGCGCTTTCGTCTCACCCCTGCTGCTCTCGTGGCGGAGGGCGATACGCACATCCCTAGCGAGGAAGTCTGGGATGGTGACGAAGTTGAATATGTGCTGACACGGGCCGCATGGGAACGGATGCCCCACGCCACAGAAGGGGAGCAACACCATGGCGTTGATCTTGATCGTCGAGGATGAACGCGACCTCAACAATCTGCTGCGCACCCAGCTTGAGGCGGAAGGCCACGAGATCGTCCAAGCCTTCGATGGCGCGACGGCCCTGCGCACGGTGGAGGCACGCCCCCCCGACCTCATCATCCTCGACTGGATGCTGCCCGGCAAGGATGGCCTGACGGTCTGCCGCCAGGTGCGTCAGCAGCACCTGATGCCGATCATGATGCTGACGGCGCGCGGCGAAGAGGTCGACCGCGTGCTGGGCCTGGAGGTCGGCGCGGATGACTACCTGACCAAACCCTTCGGCATGCGCGAGGCGCTGGCGCGCGTGCGGGCGTTGCTGCGCCGCGTCGCCTATGACGCGCAGGTGGTGGGGGCGGGCGTGCTGGTCCTGGGCGATCTGCGGCTGAACACGACCGACCACACCGTCACCATCGCCGACGATCCGCTGGACCTCACCCCCCGCGAATTCGACGTGCTGGCGCTGCTGCTGGCCCACCCTGGCCGCGCCTTCACCCGCGACTATCTGGTGGAGCGCATCTGGGGCCTGCAATCTGACGGCGACGACCGGCTGATCGACAGCCACATCATGCGGCTACGCAAAAAGCTGGGCGATCTGGGCGACCGCATCGTCACCGTCTGGGGCGTCGGCTACCGCCTGACGGCCTGATTCATTCGGGCTGCACCAACCAGATGTTGCGCTGCGGGGGCACCAGCCACTCGATGCCGTCGCTGGTGATGCGTGCGTCGTCCTCGACGCTCACCCAGCCCGCCGCGCCCGTGGGGATGCCATATTCCACCGCGAAGACCTGGTCTAGCTCGATGGGGAGGCTGGGGGCCTTGCCATAGCGTTCCCATTTGGGGCCGAGCACCACGCCACCATCGTGCGCGTTCGCCCCCAGGTGGTGCCCAAAGGCGAAGGCTGGCGCGGCGAAGCCCCCCCGCACGATCTGGCGACGGGCGGCGGCATCGACCTGCCAGCCCTTGTTGCCGGGGATCAGTTGCCGCACCCCGGCATCGACCGCGCGTTGCAGCGTCGCCCAGGCGTGGCCGACCTCAGTGGGCGGCGCCGTCTCGCTAGGCCGCAGCAGATACCACGTCCGTTGCATGTCCGAGCGATAGCCCTGGTAGGCCACCCCCACGTCGCAAAAGACCGTGTCGCCCACCTCCGCCGCGATGTCGCCCGCTGGCACATGGCCGACGGGCGTGCGCGACCCCATCATCAGCATCGGGCACGAGTCGGCCTCCCACGACGGTTCCAGGTCGCGGTCGCGCATCCACGCGTGGGCGAAGGCGTTGATCTCGCGGCCAGTGACGCCGGGCCGCAGCCGCGCGGTGATCTCGCCGAAAAGCTCGACCGTCAGCGCACAGGCGGTGCGGATGCGCGCGACCTCAGCGGGCAGCTTGCGCCCCCGCACGCGCAAGACGACGCCATCGGCAGGCACCAGCCGCCGGGCATAGGGCGTGCCGCGCAGCGCCGCCACCAGCCGCCGATAGTTGCCCAGCGTGATGCCATCCGCCGCGTGGTCACTGGTCGAGGTGGTGATGGCGATGCGCTGCGGGTCATGCGCCGCCAGCCACGCGCGCAGCGGCTCGCCGATCCCCTGCACATAGCCGATGACGTTGGGGTACGCGCCGACGCCGCGAGCCTTCTCGACATCCAGCGAGCCGACGATGGCGGTCGGCTCGCCCGTCGCGGGGATGATGAAGGCCGAGAGCCACGTCACATCCGTCCCGACCAAAAGATCTTGCACCGGATCGGGATGCAGCCCCGTCTCTTGCGCGAATTGCACGATCCAGCAGTCGATGCCCAGTTCGCGCAGCACCCCCTGCGCCTGTGCGACCTTTTGCCCCACCAGCGAAGCGGATGCGACCGCCGTTGCCTCTGCCATGGTTTCTGCCCTTTCCTGTCGACACGCGTGATATCGCCCAGCATAACTCGCTATCGGGTAAAAACACAAATCCCCCGCGCCCGAGTCCTGGGCGTCCCCCTCATGCACGCCGCAATCTCGTGCGGCTAGCGACGACCACCAGCAGCACCAATCCCGCGCAGATGCCCCACAGCATCCGCTGCGGCCCCAGGGCCGCCAGCGCGATGCCACCGACCGCGCCCCCCAACGCCTCGCTGCCATACGAGACGAAGCGAAACGAGCTATTGATGCGCCCTTGCAGCGCGTCGGGCACCTGGGCCAGCCGATACGTCACCACCACCACGCCATAGATCGGCCAGATGAGGTCGATGAGCGTCGCCCCCACCGCCAGCGCGAGCGGCACCGACGCGACCGCCAGCGAGGCCACCGCCACCGCCCACAGGACGACGGCACCCAAGATGACCTGCCCCAGCCGCAGCCGTGCCCGCAGTGACGGCGCGACGACCCCGCCCAGCAGCCCGCCCGCCCCCGCGATGCCAAAGATCAGGCCCAGTACCACCGGCCTAGCCCCCAGCGCCGTCGCCTTGACGATGATGACCAACGTGAGCGAGGTCAAAAGGAAATTGACCGCCGCCGTCAGCGCCGCCAGGGTGCGCAAGATCGGCTGCCCCCACAGCAACCGCAGCCCCTCAGCCATGGCGCGCCACAGGCTTTGCTGCCCCTCGGCAACACGCTGGCCCTGGAACGCGACGCGCATGCTCCGCAGCGTCACCGCCGAAACGAGATAGGTGACGCTATCGACCAGATACGCCAGCATCGCGCCAACGACGGTGGTGCGCGCCAGCCCGATCAGCAGCCCCCCCAGCGGCGGCCCAGCCAATTTGCTGGTGGCGGTCGTGACCTCGGTGATGGAGTAGGCGCGGGCAAGTTGGCTGGCGGGCACGATGTTGGGCAGCGCGGCGAGCTGGGCGAGCTCGAAGCAAACCGTGGCCGTGCCGCCAACGAAGGCGACCACGGCCAACTGCGCCACGCCGAGCCGCCCCAGCGCGAAGGCGACGGGCACCGAGCCGAGCGCCCCGAACCGCACCAGATCGCAGCGAATCATCACACGCTGGCGGTCCCAGCGGTCGATCAACGCGCCCAGCGGCAGACTCAAGAGCAACCACGGCAGCAGATCCAGCGCCAGCAGCAGCCCCGCCAGCGCCGGGGAATGCGTCAGCGCGAGCACGAGCAGTGGCAGTGCCAGGCTCGAAACGCGCGACCCCAGGACGGACACGATCTGCCCGCCGCTGATCAAGACGAAATCACGATTACGCCAGAGCGACGCGGGCCGCCCCGCCGGATCGCCCTGTCGCGACCCAAGAACGAAAGACATAGCCATATCTCCTGCCTTCTCATCGTCAAACAAACACGACCAGAGTGACACCAGCAGGAGGACTGGCGGACCGCGCGCGGAAGCTCACAGTCAGAAAAACGGCATGCAATACACCTTCATGCGGATCTCTGAGAAGCAGTATAGCATGGGGCAGCGCAGCAGAGTTGAGCGAGGGGTGATCAGCATATCAAAGAGGGGATGCAATGTGACGAAGACGAGGGTGCCAAGAATCGGGATCGAACCGATGACCCCAGCATTTTCAGTGCTGTGCTCTACCGACTGAGCTATCTTGGCGCATGCAGATGACAAGACTCAGGATAGCACGTATCGCCCTGCCTGTCAAGGGTGATGTGACCATGACGCCGCAAGCTCGGCAAGCCGAGCGCCACATTACGCCTCATCGTATAATGATGGCATGAGGAAAAGATCATGAAATGTGTGATCTGCAAAGAAGAACGACACAGCCCGCCTTCACCAGCGTGACACTAGAGCGCGAAGATGCGACCCTGGTGTTCAAGCATGTTCCCGCCGAGATCCGCGAAAATTGCGGCGAAGGCTATGTCGATGGGGTGATCACCGCGCATTTGCTCAAGACCGCAGAGGAAGCATTGCGGGGCGGCGTGCAAGTGGACGTGCGCCAATATATCGCGGCAGAGCAAATGAAGGGGGCGATGTAGTTTTTACGCCGCATCGCCCCTAGCAGCCCTACCGGCTCGCGCCGACCGGCACGCTCTTTTCACTGGTGCGTGGGGCATCGCCGGGGGACCAGCGCAGGCGCGGCTTGCGCGCGGCCAGCGTCTGGTCCAGCCGCCCGACGGTGGTGGTATGCGGCGCGTGCTGCACCGTCTCTGGGTCGTTCTCGGCCTCATCGGCGATCTGGCGCATCACCTGGATGAAGTTGTCCAGCGTCTCGCGCGTCTCGGTTTCGGTCGGCTCGATCATCAGTGCCTCGCTGACGATGAGGGGAAAGTAGACCGTCGGCGCATGGATGCCGAAGTCCAGCAGCCGCTTGCCGATGTCGGTCGCCGTCACGCCATGCGCCTTTTGCCGATTCGCCGAAAAGACGAACTCGTGCATACAGGTGCGGTCGAAGGGCAGCGTATAGCGATCCTTCAGGGCGTGCATCACATAGTTGGCGTTGAGGATGGCGTTCTCGCTGACCTGCCGCACGCCCGCCGCGCCATGGAAGCGCAGATAGGTATAGGCACGCACCAGCACCAGGAAGTTGCCATTGTTGGCCCGCACGCGCCCGATGGACTGCGGCCCGGCATCCGCCCAGCGATAGGTGCCATCCGCATCGCGCGCGGGCAATGGCCCCGGCAGGAACGGCACCAGATGCGCCGCGACGCCGATGGGTCCCGCGCCCGGCCCGCCGCCGCCGTGGGGCGTCGAGCAGGTCTTGTGCAGATTGAAGTGCACCACGTCGAAGCCCATGTCGCCCGGTCGCGCCAGCCCCATGATGGCATTGGCATTCGCGCCGTCGTAGTAGATCTGCCCGCCCGCCGCGTGCACCATCCGGGCGATCTCGACGATGTTTTCATCGAAGACGCCGAGGGTGTTGGGGTTGGTCATCATCAGCGCGGCGACGTTCTCATTCAGCACCTCGCGCAGATGGTCCAGGTCCACGCCGCCGCGCGCGTCGGACCGGAGCTCCACCGTCTCGTAATCAGCCAAGGTCGCGCTGGCAGGGTTGGTGCCGTGCGCGCCATCGGGGATGAGAACGATGTTGCGGTGCACCTCATTGCGGCTGGCGTGGTACGCCTTGATGACCATCAGCCCGGTGATCTCGCCGTGCGCGCCCGCCGAGGGCTGCACGGTGACGCGCGCCATCCCCGCGATCTCGGCCAGGATCTGCTCGAGATGATAGGCGAGTTCGATGGCCCCCTGCGCCGTCGCGTCGTCTTGCAGCGGATGCAGCCGCGCGAAGCCGGGCAGCGACGCCATGTCTTCATTCACTTTGGGGTTGTACTTCATGGTGCACGAGCCGAGCGGATAGAAGCCCGAATCCACGCTGAAGTTGCGCTGCGCCAGATGCGTGTAGTGCCGCACGATCTCGATCTCGCTGACCTCGGGCAGCGGGGCCTCGGTCGCGCGCAGGGCGTCGGCGGGCAGCAGATCGGTCAGCGGCGTTTCAGGCACATCCATGTCGAAGAGGGTGGCGGCGCGGCGTCCCGGTGCGCCCATCTCGAAGATCAACGATTCAGTGCTCACAGCACGGCCTCTTTCAACACGGATGTCAACTGGTCGATGTCGTCGCGGGTGCGCGCCTCGGTCACGCAGAAAAGGGCGGCATTCGCGCCCAGTTCGGGGTAGTCGCGCCCCAGGTCATAGCCGCCGATGATGCCCTGCTTGGCCAGCGCACGATTGACCTCCGCGACAGGCCGTGGCAGCGTGACCGCGAATTCATCGAAGAAGGGGCGGTCAAAGATCGGCGTGACGCCGGGGATGGCGCGCACTTGATCATAGGCGTAATGCGCACGCTGCACGCACTGCACGCCCATCTCACGGAACCCCGCCCGGCCCAGCGCCGCCAGATAGACCGTGGCGAAGACTGCCAGCAGCGCCTGATTCGTGCAGATGTTGGAGGTCGCTTTCTCGCGGCGAATCTGCTGCTCGCGCGCTTGCAGCGTCAGCACGAAGCCGCGCTGACCGCGATCGTCCACCGTTTCACCGACGAGGCGGCCTGGCATACGCTTCAGCAGGTCGGCCTTGGTGGCGAAAAGGCCCAGCGCGGGGCCACCATAGCCGATGGGGTTGCCCAGGCTCGCGCCCTCCGCCGCCACGATGTCGGCGTTGTACTCGCCTGGGGGGGCCAGTACGGCCAGCGACGCCGGTTCACTGACCGCCGCGACGAAGAGCGCCTTGGTCGTGTGGGTGATGGCCTCGCACGCCCGCATATCCTCGACCACGCCAAAGAAGTTGGGCTGCTGCACGATGACGGCCTTCGTCTCTGGCGTGATCTGCTTTTCCAGATCGCGGGTGGAGGTCGCGCCATTGTCCAACGCGATCTCGCGCATGGTGAAGCCGCGCGTGTGGGCATAGGTCGCCAACGTCGCGCGGTACTGTGGATCGACGCCGCGCGAGATCAGCACCTCACCGCGCCCACCGGGGCCGACGGCCATCAGTGCCGCCTCGACCACGGCGGTCGCGCCGTCATAGAGCGAAGCATTGGCGACGGGCATGCCGGTAATCTGGCAGACCATCGTCTGAAACTCATAGGTCGCCTGCAACATGCCCTGGCTGACCTCGGGCTGGTAGGGGGTGTACGAGGTGAGGAACTCGGAGCGCTTGGCGAGGTGGGCGACCACGCTCGGCACCACGCGGTCATAGCTGCCCGCGCCGAGGAAGCTGACCGCCGTATCCAGGTTGAGGTTCTTGGCGGCCAGCGCGCCCAGGTGGCGTTTGAGCGCGGGTTCGCTCAGCGCGGGGGGGAGGTCCAGTGAGCGCTGCAACCGCACCTCGGCGGGGATGGCCCCCAGCAGATCTTCCATCGTTTCCGCGCCGAGCGCGCGCAACATGTCGCGCAGCTCATCCACGGTGTTCGGTACGTAATTCATGGGATGGTGTGATCCTTATGATGAAGTGAATGGGTGAGTCGGGGGAGCGGTTTGCGAACACGAAAATCAGAAAATCCACGAAAAGCCCGAATGGGCGGAAAAAGCGGGGCGATGCGCTTCACCAAACATCCCTATTTTCCGTGTCCCTCGTGGATTTTCGTGGCTTTCGTGTTCAGGTAAAGACGCTCGAGCGGCGGTTAGTGCCCGCCTGCTTGCACGAAAGCTTCGTATTGCTCGGCGGTCATCAGCGCATCGACCTCGCTGGGGTTGCTGAGTTCCACCACCAGCATCCAACCCTCGCCGTAAGGATCGGTGTTGATCAGTTCGGGGGTGTCGCGCAGTTCTTGGTGCACCGACACGAGGTGGCCACTGATGGGCGCGAACAGTTCAGAGGTCGACTTCACCGAGTCGATGTCGCCGAAATGGCGGGTGGCTTCCAGGTCGCGCTTGCCCTCATCTTCCCACGGCAGCTCCAGGCTGACGACATCGCCGAGTTCGTTTTGGGCGTAGTCCGAGATGCCAATGGTCGCCCGGTCGCCTTCCACGCGCACCCACTCATGCGTCTTCGCATAGCGCCGATCCGCTGGATGTTGCAATGCTGCCATGTTGGTTGTGCTCCTCTATGTGGTAAATGGGATGAGACACGAAGGGCGCGAAGGGGAGATCAAGCACGAAGAAATGCTTCGTGCTCCTCACCGACTTCGTGGTCTTCGTGTCTC